>NZ_CAWNIB010000254.1:0-20924 GCF_963874405.1 Vibrio sp. V08_P9A1T1 | reverse complement strand
GGGTAGTCCGAGAATATGACGAGTACGAAATCAGCCATTGTGTGTCATTAAATCCAGAAGTTAGTGTAACGAGAATGCCATGAGAAAAATCCTGCTCCTTTCATTTGTATTCAGTGTCAGTTTGGCAGCCTCCACTCAGGCTGCAGCGCAAGTTTTAAATGGCTATTGGCGATATCAAGAGTTTTTAGATCTTAATCCTGCGCAACAGGCTCTTACCGACCAGATGATACAGGCAGTGCGTCAACCTCCCGCTGTACTCTCAATAGAGCAAGATAAACCTATTCATATTTCTGTTGTTTATCCAGGTCAACAAGTTTCCGATTATTGGGCGCGCAATATCAAAGCCTTTGAGATGCGTTTAGACGAACTTGGGATTAGATACCAAATTAACCAAGTCTTCACTCGTCCGAATGTCGATATTCGCCAACAAAGTTTATCGTTGATGGAAGCGATCAGAAACAAATCCGATTACTTGGTGTTTACGCTTGATACCATCCGTCACCGTAAATTTATCGAGCAGCTGTTAAGTTCAAATCAAACCAAAATTATTCTGCAAAATATCACTACGCCAGTAAAAAGTTGGGGAGATCGCCAGCCTTTTATGTACGTGGGGTTTGATCATGAAATTGGCACAATGAAACTGGTGGATTACTACAAAAAGTCGGCGCCAAAGAATAGTGCTTATTCCGTACTCTATTATTCTGAAGGCTATGTTAGCGATGCACGCGGCGATAGTTTTATCCAAGAAATGAGTCGAGACAGCAAATATCACTTGGCCTCTTCGTTTTATACAAAAGCGACACGAGATAGTGCATTTGATGCAACTTTGCGTATTCTTAAACAAACACCAGATATTAATTTTATTTACGCATGCTCTACTGATGTTGCTCTCGGTGCCATGGATGCGTTGCAGCAGCAAAATAGAGAAGATATTACGTTAAACGGCTGGGGCGGTGGTGAGGCTGAATTGGACGCGCTGCAAAATAGCACACTTGATGTGACTATCATGCGTGTCAATGATGATGCCGGTGTTGCTATGGCGGAAGCCATTAAGTGGGATCTTGAAGGAAAGCCGGTACCTACGGTTTACTCTGGTGATTTTGAATTGGTAACCAAAGAGGTCTCTTCAGCGTATATTGAAAAGCTCAAAAAACGAGCATTTCGTTACTCTGACCATTGATATATCGAGTCATTAATGAGTTTAAGGTCAAGCACCGTCAAGAAAAAACAAAAGATAGCTACCGTGATCACCAAATCAATGATTGCGGTGATTGGCGCATTGACGCTCAGCGTTTTATTTCAAAGTTATCAGATCAGTAGCAAAATCATTGCTCAAGAAGTGCAACGTACGGCTTCTCAAACCTCCAGTCTCATCCAGAACCTCTTTAACTTCCGTCTTTCATTACTGCAGATAAACCAAGATAGCAGCGCAAAAAATGCAGGTTTAGTTAAAGCAATTCGTAAGGGCGATAATGACAGCATTGATCAGTTCTTTTTTGGAGTTGACCAGCTAGAAGTAGCCAACACACCTGACATTCGTTTCATTTCTGATTCTGACAGCCTGATGTGGGAAGATGGCAATGCTCAGTTTTATGGTATTGAACAAAACGAGCTGGTAAACATGTCTCGTAAAGTCGCGTTAAGTAATAACTGGCATATGATCAAATCGCCCTCTCAATTGGGCTATGCCTACCTAATGGTCAGACGTACTCCCGTTATTGACTCGCAGTCCGGAGAGGTGATTGGTTTTTTGCATCTTGCTACCGTACTTAACAACAATTACGTGCTGGCAGAAACATTACGTGAAGGGAGTAACTCAGAAAACCTCGTGATGACGACGGGTGAAAAGGTCTTAGCCTCAACAATTAATGGTGATGAGACCTACACGGAACGTGATGTTTTAGAAGATAATTTTGACGCCTATAGTTTTGCCGATTACATGGTAAGCCGTACCGCGTTAACCATAGAAGGCGTACCAATTTATATTAACGTCCTCAGTGTGCAGAGCAATGAGAACGTATTGCAATTACGTGAAAATTATTTTTTTTGGATGATTTTTGCCCTTTTTGCGATGGTGATAGTCTCTATTTTGACTCGTTGGTGGTTACAGCAGCGTGTCAAAAATGAAATCAGTAGCTTGATGAATTACACCCACAAAGCTGCAGAAGCTGGAAGTTATGAGCTTTTTTCTGGTTCTAAAATCTATGAATTTGATCACTTCGGCAGAACGCTAGAACACACATTTCAACGTTTATCTGAGCAAGAAAAACAATTTGAAGATCTGTTCAATTTTTCACTTTCGCCCATCATAGTATGGAGTATCGACGGTGATATCATCAAAATGAACCCATCAGCAAAGAAATATTTCATGCGTCGCAATGATCAACAGCAATGCATTCTTGATGCATTAAAGCAAGAACTGCAGCCAAAGATACGCCTTGCGGTTGAACAAGAAACGTTCCGAGAGATAAATGTTGAAGTTGGCAATAAGGTTTTTCGCTGGAATTTATCCCCCATTATTTTTGAGCAGAGAATTGAGTCAATCATCACTCAAGGACAAGATATTACGACAATCGCTGAGGCGGCCAAACAGAGCCGACTCGCAAGGCAAGAAGCGGAAGAGTCGGCGCGTATTCGTGCTGAATTTCTTGCAAAAATGAGCCATGAGCTGAGAACACCATTGAATGGAATTTTAGGGGTTTCTCAATTACTTAAGCGTGAAATCAGTGACCATGAGCAACTTGAACAAGTGAATGTGTTATGCAGCAGTGGTGAACATTTATTGGCGGTACTGAATGATATCCTTGATTTTTCAAAGATAGAGCAGGGACAGTTTAGAATTCAAGAGTCTGACTTTAAGCTGGTTGAGGTCATCTCTGCCGTGGAAAGTATCTATCGGCCATTATGTGCCGAAAAAGAGATTGAGTTCAGCCTAAAGAGCAATATTCCGCCTGATATGATGATCCATAGCGATCAAGTCCGCCTGAACCAAATTCTGTTTAATTTATTAAATAATGCGACTAAGTTTACCCATAATGGGTTGATTAGCATTGAGTTCCAGCAAAAGAATAACCACCAATTGTTTATTTCGATTAGTGATACAGGTATCGGCATCAGAGAGCAAGATCTCGCGCTTATTTTTGAGCCTTTTACTCAAGTAGAATCAAACACCACACGAGAATACGGCGGTAGTGGTTTGGGGCTTGCGATTGTCAAAAGCTTAATTGAGATGCTTGGTGGTGCCGTAAACGTGAAAAGCCAATTTGGAGTAGGTACTACATTTTCTGTTGAACTCCCGCTGGTTGTCGTCAGTGACTGCGGGAAGGATATACCATCTTATGAGCGCGCGCCGCCACATGAAATGTTTGAAAAACCAATCAAAGTGTTGCTAGTCGAAGATAATCATACCAACGCTTTTATTGCTCAAGCATTTTGCAAAAAATACGGTATGGAAGTGACAAGAGTAGAGGATGGTCTACAGGCGATTGATTATGTGAAAGATCATCCAGTGGATCTTATCTTAATGGATAACCAACTGCCTTACTTAGGTGGGGTTGAAACAACGCATTTGATCAAACATGAGTTGATGATGGATGTACCTATTTATGCGTGTACAGCTGATGGTATGCAATCGACTAACGAAGCATTTATGGCCGCAGGTGCAGAGTATGTGATAGTTAAACCTATCAAAGAGAAAGCATTGCATGAGGCTTTTTGTCACTTCCAAAAACGGCAGAAATAAAGCACCGCGCAACATTCTTATACGCTACCAGCCATAAAAGCGCGTTCTAATATTTCTTTTTTCAATGCAGCGGTCATTGCAATTGATTCAAGAAATTTAACGCCTACTAACATACCTTTACCTTGTTGACGCACACTGACGATTTGGCAAGCGAGATCTTGTGGTAGAAGTGGGGAGAGTGTGGACTTTATCTCAATAAACATATCTTTTTCTAAATGGTGCAAGCCAGGAATAAATAGCGCGCAGCCAGAAATAGAAAAGTCGATCAATTTCCCTTTAAATTGATGCTCTCCTTCATGCATAACGGCTGGCAAAGAGAGTTTATAGCGCTCGTGCTCACGGATTGGTTTGGTCACAAAGTGCTTAGGAAACTTGATAAACAGTAATCCGAACGGTTTAGAAATACTACGAATAATCGAGGTTTTGAACGCGAGTATATGACCTAATTCAGTGTCACAAATCCCACGCAAAATGATTTGGATATTAACTATTTTTCGCATCACCAAGTCTTCACGAGCTTTAACGGGCATATCGATCAGTACGTATCTTTCACGTTTGCATCCGACAATTGTCGTTGAAAAGCTGTAAGAATCCTCAGGTCCGAATTCAATAGTGACGAGGATTTTCATGCATGGCTTAAGGAGTTTGATGAGATCGTCGCTGTTAGTATTCGGAATTGGCATTGAGTGGCATCGTCGTTACGGAAATATAGCTTTACTATACCCCGTGATTTTTACGTCACCTACTAAGAAAAAGTAAAAAACTCTCAGAAGATCATGTTTCTAAGAGCTTTTCTCAAGTTTAATTCTAGTGGCTACATCTTGTGTTAAGCACTGATGCGTTGACATTCACAAGTTGATGATTGGTCGATATAATCATTTAACTGATCAATTTGTTCAGTGTTAAATGTTAAGCCGAGTTTACTTCTGCGCCATAGGATATCTTCACATGAAGAAGCAAATTCATAATGTAAGAGATAATCGACTTCGCATTGATAGAGCCCAAACGCAAAATGTTTACCCAGATCAGAACTACTTTGCACATTATCGAGCATCACCGAAGCTCGGCTACCATAATTAGTGATCCAGCGGTTAATGGTCGCTTTATCAAGATCTGGGAAGCGCTGCTCAAGCTGCTGTTTGAGCTGTGCTGGATAAAAGGCTTCTCCACCAGGCAGTGGTTTGTTTGCGGTCCAACTGTCAGACATTTGATTAAAAAATGGTTTTAATTGACCCATAGCAGATTCAGCTAACTTGCGATAAGTGGTTAACTTTCCACCAAAAATAGAAAGTAGTGGCGCATTATCAGCTTGTTGATCCAATGAGAGTGTATAGTCCCGAGTAATGGCTTGTGGTGAGTCAGACTCGTCATCACATAGCGGGCGTACACCGCTGAAGTCAGCCACAATATCATCTAATGTGACCTGATGGATAAAGTGCTTATTCACAACATCCAATAAGTACTGTTTTTCTTCGACGCTAATTTTCACTTGACGAGGATCACCTCGGTATTCGACATCGGTGGTGCCTATCATTGAATAGTGATCAAGATAGGGGATCACAAAGACGATCCGTTTATCTTCGTTTTGTAAAATATACGCCTGCTCTTCATCGTGAATTTTCGGCACGATAATATGTGATCCTTTGATAAGCCGGATACCGTAGGGAGAAGTAATTTCAATCTGCTCATCAATGAACTGTTTAACCCAAGGACCTGTTGCGTTGACAAGCGCGTGACTGCGGCGAGTAAAACGAGTTTGTGTTTTTTCATCAAACAAAGTCACATGCCATAAATCGTCAACACGACGAGCTGATTCAACGCGGCAATAGTTTTTTACTTCGGAACCGAGTTCACGTGCTTGCATCGCATTCAGTATCACTAAACGAGCATCATCGACCCAGCAGTCTGAGTATTCGAAACCCATTTTCATCTCATTTTTAGTCACCACACCCGCGTTAAGGGCTATTTTTTTGCTGGCAGGTAGTGAGGTTCGTTTGCCTAAATGGTCATAAAGAAAAAGTCCGGCACGAATCATCCAAGCAGGTCTTAGAAAAGGGCGGTGTGGTAGACGAAATCGCATTGGTTTTGCAATGTGAGGCGCTTTGCGCAACAGTACTTCGCGTTCAGCCAATGACTCACCGACTAAACGAAATTCATAATGTTCTAGGTATCTCAACCCACCATGAATTAATTTTGAGCTCGCAGAAGAGGTAGCGCTAGCAAAGTCTTTTGCTTCATACAGGCCAACTTTCAGCCCGCGGCCAGCAGCATCTACGGCGATGCCTGCCCCATTGATACCGCCACCGACAACAATAATGTCGAGCACATTGTTTTCGGCTTCAATCGAGTTGCAAACAGAATGGTTGTTCATTGAGCGTACCTATTTCGTTTTTGTTCTGTAATGTTCGTATGAAACCATTTTTTAGTCGAAATAGTTAGTTTTTTGTTTTTTTATTTTGATCTCGATCATTATTTTCTAATGCATATGCTCACTTAACCAATAAAAAAGGCGTTACGTGAATACGTAGCGCCTTTTTTATTGTGAGAGGCAATACCTTAACGAGCGAGTTTGCGATGGGCGCGTGAAAAATGGCCAGCGCAGAACGCACCGACAATAGAAAGTTCACCAGCCAGACAGAGTGATGCTGCCACTTCGGCTAACGCTTGCGAATGACCAGTACCGTGCAGACCGAGAATATCCAAACATGCTTTTTGACTCGGTAACCCTGTACCGCCACCAACGGTCCCTAACATTAAATTGGGTAAGGTTACACTGGCGTACAAACCACCATTTTTGTCCACTTCCATGCGTGTCATACCAATTGCCGATTCAGCAACGCAAGCGGCGTCTTGCCCACAGGCAATATACAAAGCAGCGAGTGCATTAGCGTAATGCGCGTTAATGCCTATCGCGCCGCTTAATGCTCCACCAACAGTCGTCATTTGGCCAAATTGCATCATAAACTGTGGCGTCGTATGCAGATGTTTATGGATGAGTTCGGCAGATAAATGCACCTCGGCAGTCACTTTTTTTCCTCTCACACTACGCAGTGTTTGGCTAGTGGCTTTTTTATCACCCGATAGGTTGCCATCAAGGAATGCGTATTCAGGCTGCACAGGAGTATTCGCCAGAATGGTTTGGAACACGGCATTGGTGGCAATAGTGACCATGTTTTGCCCTGATGCATCGCCGGTTAAAAACTCAAACACGAGGTAGACATGGTTCCCTTCAATATTGACATTAATGTCTGACAGTTTTCCGTGTGCTGTCGTGTTTTCTGCAACTTGTTTAAAGTGGTCATATTGAGTCACTATCCACGCCACAAACTGCCCAGCTTCGATTAAGTTATAAAATGCAAAGCCTGGCGTGCGAGTAACGCCTTCATTTAACAACATGGCGCTTGCACCTCCTGCCGCAGTGAGCAGTTTTGCACCACGATGATAAGAGGCAACCAAAGCGGCTTCGGTTGTAGCTAGCGGGACGAGATAATCACCTTTGGCAAACAGTCCGTTGACTCGTAATGGCCCTGCGATCCCAACTGGAACTTTGACTGTGCCAATAAAATGCTCAATATTTTTGTGGTAGCTGAGCATATCTTGCTCTGTTGAGTCATCTAAAAGCGCACTTTTGTTCGTTCGCGTGTTAAGTACTTGCCAACGGCGTTCTACATTTTTTGCGGTTAAATACGGACTTGGTGTTAATTTGAGCGTTGGAGAAGTGAGCTTGGGTTGGAGTATTTGCTCTAGCTGCTGTGCTGATATATCACCACCCAAAATAGAAACATAATCTCTTCGATGCAGGTTTAGCTTAGGCATAGCGAATCATGGTAAAGAATTTGCGGGCATTGTACTCACCATGCACATAAACACAATATTTGCTTGTGTTGCAAGTTGTGTGAAGAGTTAGGCTTGGATATCCAATATTGAACCCAGCATGTCTTGATCTCGTTGGATAATATTGGTGCCAATGCGGCTGTATTGTGTAGCTTGGTTCAATTTTAGTAGGCTATCAATTTCTTCAGGTTTTTCTTCAGCTTTAGCAACAACTTTATCAAACTCAACTTTATTAAAAGCAAGCGCTTTGTCCGCTTTATCAACAGGAGAGATGTCTTTTTCCATATTGAGCTCACGAGCCGCATCCTCAGCCATTTTATTTGACTGATTGATCAGTTGATAGCCAGAATGAACACCAGATATAGACATAAGCTTACCCTCGTCGATGTCTAAAGTTTAGGCTCCGTTTACTTTTTGCACAAGAAGAAATTCGTGACTAGGAAAAGAGGCTCGAAAGCACATTCAGCTCATCATCAGTGAGTAAATTATTTGATTCATTTTCCAAAGAGTGCTTTATCTCGCCTTGTAATAAACGCAGTTGTTGAGGTGTTAAATGCTGTAATTGTGATTTTAAAGACTCAAATTGATTATGCGTCATCGACTCATGCCTCAGTAAAAAATGCGCTGCCTTCTCACCGCGGTAAGTTTGATGTCCTTTCATGGCCTTACACCTGTAAGAAAATACTTAATCTGAGATTATTCTCGATGTGGCGATTTTTTGTCCGAAAAATGTCAAGTTATAACAAGAGAAAGGTGAGAGCCGCTCGAAATTGAGCCGCTCTCATTATTACGACAATTGCTAGTTTACACGGACGGCAAACTTACTGGCGAGAGAGTGAAGCTCAGGTAGCATGCGATAAATAAGGTGCAGCTGTTGTAAGACCATTCTTACCGAGCTTTCATCTTCTTCACGCCATTCGGCTAAGCGTTTCTCTAAGCCTGCATCGTCAATGTCGCTGGTGTCGCATTCATCACAATGTTCATAAAGTTGTTTGTGCAACACCTCTAGGTGTTGGTGGATCACTCGGTGAGTTTCAAGTACCAGTTGGTGCGTTGCTTCATCTTCGATGCGTGTCCGATGGGCCCCAAGAGCGGAGATATAGCTGAGCAGTGCATGGTTCAGTGTCAGAAAACGGAAACTTTCATCGATTGCCGCGCGATATTTACCCGGTTCTGCCAGCATATTACTGATCGCTGCGGTTAAATTTGCGTCTTGGTTGTGGGCATTGCGCCGTGAGATGCGATAGCTCAAGTTGTCTTTTTTACCGATGCGGTACTGACCAATAATCTGTCCTAAATAGGCTTTGTTGGCATCGATCGCATCCGCCATGACTTTATGTAATCGTTTTGATTGCCAGTCAGGGAGGATCAGCACTACCGCTGCGACGGCCAATGCGCAGCCAATCAGAGTATCGGCAAGCCGAGGCAGTACCACGGCGTAACCTTCACCCAATTGATTAAAGCAAAACAGTACTAAAAGAGTAATAAAGCCAGTCGCATAGCCGTAGTTGTTTAATCTAAAGGCGAAAAACATCACACCTGATAGTACGATAAAGACCAATTGGCTTTCTGGCGATGGGAACAAGGTTAATAGCAGCACGCCTAAAAACAGCCCCGATAACGTGCCAATGATTCGGGCCGTCAGTTTTTGCCGAGTGGCTGAGTAGTTTGGCTGACAAACAAACAGTGTCGTGAGTAAAATCCAATAGCCTCGTTCAATACCAAAACCTTGGATGATTCCGTAACCAATAGTGAGTGCAATAGACATACGCAGCGCATGACGAAATAGCATGGAATCTTTATGCAGATTTGCCTTCACCCGTAACCACATGGCTTTAAGAGTGTGGGCTTCTGTATCATACAACATGCCCTCTTCGAGCTTGTTAGCATCAGGGTTGTTAACGTTATTGAGCTGCTTTTCTACTGTTGCTAAGTTATTGAAAAGATAACCTAATTGCGCTAGTGACACCCGCCAGTCAGGGCGTTGTTGTTCTTGTAGGTAGTTTAATGAGCTTTGCAATTCATCCAAAGCCATGATTGACTCTGAATGGTGCTGATAGCTTCGCCCTAACTGAATCGATTGGGCTATTTCACGGCAGGCTTTAGCCTGTGTTTCTAATAAATGTTTAAAGCGAAACAGCACATCTGAGCGGCCAAAGTGTTCGGCAAGCTCTTGATAGCGATAATGACTTGAATTGACACGTTCATGGATATCTTGTGCCATAAAATAGATGTTGAGAAATCGGTCACTGGCACCATCAATATGGCCTCTTTTTGAACGACTCAACAAAGTAGCTTTACATTGATTGAGTGCGGTAACCGTTGCCGCGTTTAAATTGGCTTCAGCAATTCGATATGGCTGAGGGACTAAGTTCGATACGGGATGGAAGAGATGGCTTTTGGACTCAAGATAATTGGCCAATTGCAAAAAAACATTCGCTAAGCTTTGCTGTACTGGTTGCATTGGCCAAAACATATGCCAAATCATCGACATGAAGTAATACCAAGCGGCACCCGTCAGGAGCAAAACGGGTTGAAACCACAAATTCACGCTTTGGTGTGCACCCAACATGGTGTAGATGGCGATAAGTAAGGAGCCAAAGGCGATGCTGGCATAACGTGGGCCAATTGCGCCAAGAATGATAAAACCAAACGAGGAGATAAATAACCCAATCGCAAACAGTGGCGGGGTATGGAAAAGTAGTTCGATGGAAAATGCAGCGATAGCAAAGCAGATAAATGTCAGAGTGAGGGATTTTAACCGTCCACTGAAACTGTCATCACTTTCAGCCAGTGCTGCGGCAATCACGCCAAGGATCAGTGGCGTAATCCAAGTATTGAGGTTGTAGTGCCACGCAGGAATGACCACGCCTAATAGAGTGATCAAAATGAGAATGCTGTAATTGACAGTTTTATTCGCCCAATAAAGGCGAATTTTGCTAGAGAGCGGCACGATACTTCAACATCCAAAAAGAAAACCATAGTGTAGCAGAAGCGTTGATTAACACTCTGATCAAGATAAAGAAAAAAGTCTACTTGATTACAAAATCAACAACAGCAATCTTGACATTAATTTTTCAATGCCCACTGTGATTGGTATATCATATTCACATTCTTATAAAAGAGCATAAAACCATGCAGCTGAGCGCAAATAAGCCTGCACAATTTCTCATTCAAGACGAATATAACCAAGTTGAACTTGACCAACAGCGTTTGATTATCTCCTCGGCTGTCAGCGAAGAGCGGATCCCGTTCACGGTTTGGAACGGTAAAGTCCGTGTTAAGCGTGGTTTGTTTTGGGGAGCATTGCAGTTTTTTGCGCATGAAGATGAAGGCGTTCAGCAATCATGGTTGGTGCAAGGTTTGCCTTGGCCCGAGTGCCGACAGTTTGCCCATACGGCGGTAGCGGCTTATCAACAATGGCACAATCGTCAATGTGTGCAGTTAAGTCAGTATCTGCCTCGCTGGGAGCAAGAGCTCAATCGCTTGAAGCGTTTACCCTCTTTTTTGCCGCACTCCTTATTGGATGTTTGGGCTTTGCAAGTGGAAGCTGATTTTTCGACGATGGACATGAAATTAGCCGAAGCACGTCAACGGCTACCTGATGCTATTGCTCAGCTCTCGCCTTGGCTTACGGATCGCTCGGCGTCCCTTGCCCAGCGAAATCAACACTGGCTTGAATTGGAACGTCAAAACTGGGAAGTCTTATTCTCTCAAGTTGAAAGTTCTCCACTTAATTTGTCGCAGCAACACGCAGTGCTACTCAATGATGATCACAACCTCATCCTAGCGGGTGCAGGTTCGGGCAAAACCAGCGTTTTGACGGCGCGTGTTGCGTATCTACTCCAAAGTCACCTTGCACAGGCCCACGAAATTCTACTGGTGGCTTTTGGTCGCGATGCGTCGAAAGAGATGGAACAGCGATTAGATAGCAAAATCGGCATGGCGGCGGAACACGTTCGCGTTAATACCTTCCATCAGTTAGGGCTGAAAATTTTAAACGAGGTCGAAGGGCGAGAAGCGATCATTTCGCCTGTAGCTCTAGACAGTAACTTAAAGTTGGCATGGTGTATTGATTGGTTGAAGAAACATTGGATGACGCCGACCAATTTTAAGCGTTGGCAGAAGCATTTGTCTAAATGGCCAATTGCTTATTTAGCTGGTGATGATGAACTGGGCAGCCATGTTGAAAACCCAAAGCTGATTGCATGGTTGGAAAAGCAGCTTGAGCAACTGGCTATGCTTGGTCTTGGGAAAAAGGAGCTGCAACAACGTTTGATTGACCATCCAGACTATTCACGGTTGAACAGTGAGCTCTCTTTGTGCTGGCCATGTTACCAAGCTTGGTTACAAATGCTCAAAGAGCAAAATCAAATCGATTTTAATATGATGATCAGCCGCGCAACGGAATACGTTGAAAAGGGCAAATTTAAATCGAATTGGAAATTCATCATGATCGATGAATACCAAGATATTTCACCACAGCGATTGGCGTTGATCCAATCTTTGTGTGAGCAGCAGCCAGGAGCGTGTAACTTATTTGCAGTGGGTGATGATTGGCAGTCAATCTATCAATTTGCTGGTTCTGACGTTGATCTTACGACTGGTTTTAGTGAGCGCTTCCCACACTCGACGGTTCATTATCTGGATACGACTTATCGTTTTAATGATCAGTTGGGTGCGGTGGCTAACCAGTTTATTCAAGCCAATCCGAATCAGTTACCAAAAACACTTAACAGCTTCAAGCAGCAAAAACAAAAATCAGTTTTTATTGCACCAAGCAACAACATTGAAAAGATCTTGGATCAACTCAATCGCCAAGCGAATAGTACGCAATCTGTGCTATTGCTTGGACGAAACCATTATCATAAACCAGAGCGGCTTAACGACTGGAAAAAGCATTACCGCTCACTCAATATAGAATTTATGACTTGTCATGCCAGTAAAGGTAAAGAAGCCGATTTTGTGATTGTGCTCGGTGTTGATGAGGGGCAGTTTCCGGCTCGAGTGAAAGCGCTGCATATCGATAGTGCATTGAGCCAATCGAATGATGATTTCCCCTATGCCGAAGAGCGCCGTTTATTCTACGTTGCAATGACCCGCGCTAAAGAGAAAGTGTGGATCACGCACTCGGGCAGTGGCTCGGTTTTTGTTCGCGAATTGCTATCAGGGGATTACCCAGTGGTGAAGCAGAAATAACGCATCCTTTGAAAGGGGATGCGTTCACGCAGGCGATCAAGTTGTCTTATGTGGTGATTTGGATTTTGGCTGTGTCTCTGTGCGTATGTAAAGGTTATAAGTTACATGCGTTCAGCTAGATAAGCTTGGTAATCAGGGATCTCGATATCGACCTCTTGCTCTATCAACTGTGAAGAGAACAAAAATTTAGCACTGGCGCGGTTTGTGGCAACTGGAATGTTCCAAACGCTGGCAATTCGTAGCAGAGCTTTTACATCGGGATCATGCGGTACGGCATTGAGTGGGTCCCAGAAGAAGATCAATACATCAATTTTGCCTTCAGAAATCAACGCGCCAATTTGTTGGTCGCCACCCATCGGACCGCTGATCATGCTTTTTATAGCAAGGCCAGTCTCTTTGCTGAGCATGTTGCCAGTGGTTCCTGTCGCGTATAAAAAATGGCGCTGTAGTTTTTCTTTATTTTCTTTTACCCAGCGAAGTAGTTCTGGTTTGCAGTTGTCGTGAGCGACGAGAGCGACATGCTTATGCGCAGGCATAGTCCGAGTCGTTGTTTGCATTGAAGAGTCCCTATGATTCAAATCAGTATGTTAAATAGCGAAATCGCCACTTTTATTCAATCTCTTTTACGCTAAAAGTCGGCCTATATTCAGATGGAGATAACGAATCTGCAATTATCTGCGGATTGAGTGACATAGGCGTTAAGGATTCGATAATCGGTGCGGCTTTTTTTTCATAAGGTTGCTGATTGAAAAAAGCCGCAGCTTGTTGAATGGAAAGCCTGCCTTGCTCGACCATTTTATCCGTTGGCGCAAATTCGACTCGGCCACGCAGCAGCCCGCGGTAGACGCCATGACTTAAATAGGTTGCCACCAAACCGATGTGGTTTGTCATCCCTGAGGTTCTCAATTCGCTGATCGCCGCTTCAATCGCGACGGCGCTGCCCACAATATAGCGAAGGTCAGCTCGCTCCAGCGCTTGTTGTACTAAATTACGCTGCAGTTCTTTATCATTATCTGCCCATAGGCTTTCCACTACGTTGATATCGCTGTCTTGTATTGCGCGATAAAAACCTTGGCTAACGGGTTGAGTACCACCACTGGTTTTCGGGCCAAGTAGCAAGGCTATATTGGTTTTCCCACTGCCTTGTGGGTGCTTATCAGCAAGATATTTTCCCGCGTAGTATCCCATCCAATACCAATCGACACCCACTTGACCTTGTAGCCGTGCAGCCTGCTGCTGATTGAGAATGAGCTGATTAACCGTTGCAAACACAGGCGTAGAAGCGACGTATGTGCTTAAGTCTGTCGTGTAAAGATCCGGCGCAACAGTACCGAGAATGATCGCATCAGCGCCCCAACGAACGCACAATGAAAGCTGTTCTTTTTGTCGTTCATGATTAGGATAACCACCCGATTCTAACACGCGTAAATTCAACTTCTGTTTTCTCGCCTCGTCAACCATTCCATAGTTGACTGATAACCAATAGGAATCTTTGAGGTGAGGGTATAAAGCGCAGACTTTCTTATGGGGTTCGGCGAATGTTGTGCTGCTAACCAAGCTTAAAATCAGCAGTAAAAGCGTTGGGGAAATAAGGTTTAAGATCAATTGCATTCGCTATTCGTTGGCATAACGTGAGTAAACACTGCAAAATATAGCCCATTCCGTGTTGCTTAAGAAGTAATGTTTGAGGTTGGGTGCCATGTTGTTAGCCAAAGCCAGTATTGGCCGAAAATTAATGTTGTCCTTTTCGGCAATGGCCCTGCTCGTTTTGTTATCGGCGTTGATCGGTGTGTTTGGTTTTTCGCTGGTGGCTAAAACCGAACGTAATGTGGTGAATTCTGCCATTCCTTCGATGCTGGAAGCGCGTCAAGTGTCGGAGTTAAGCACACGAATCATTACGTCTGTGCAAATGTTAACCAACTCTAAAACAGAGCAAGAGCGCCAGCAGTATGGCAAAGCGCTTTTCGATCAGCTTCAATCTTTGCTTAATCACATCAAGCAGTTGGGTGCCGATTCCTTTGATTCAGAACTGCTGACGCGCCTAGAAAATGATGTTCAAAGCGTTATCGATACACTGGCTCAGCTTGGTATTACGGTTGAGCGTAAGTTGTATCTGGCACATGACTTAAGTGTTCGAGTGGAAGAGATGCGACAACTGGCGCTGCAATTGGAAGAGCTGACACGCACTCAAGTGCTCAATACCAGTACCATCGCAGTGGCGAATGTGACGCACATTTATGACTTGCTACAAGCCAATAAAACATCACAAGCGTACAAAGCGTTAGACGCTTTAGTGGAAGTGGACCTCGATCTTTCAGAGCGCTTGCATGAGCTTCATTTGCTGGCGTTCAAAATGCTCAGCCACATCGAAGAGACACGCACGGTTACCGATGTTGAGCGAATCCAACAAATCCAAACAGAGTTTTTGCATAACCTCACCATCATGCAGCGCAGAGTACGCGCGGTAGAAGACCCGACGCGTTCGAAGCAAATGACAGAGCTGCTTAATGAGTTAGAAAAGCGCAAAGTGGTTTTTAGTGTTTTGCAGCAACGTTATGATAACGAGCAGGTCGCGAAATCGCTCACACAAAACACCTTAGTACAGTTTTCAGATCTCAATACTACCGTCAGCCGCTTAGTGGATGACTCCAATCGTACAACGACTCACGCTGTTGCGCAGCTCTCTACAACCTTGAATATGGCACAGTATACATTGACCTTATTAACCTTGGTTGGCCTTCTCATTGCAGCTTTCATTATGTGGAAGGTCGTCTATCTGTCGGTGGTAAAACGTTTAGCCGAATATTCATCGGCACTGTTATCCATCGCAAAAGGGCAACTGCAGGTGGAAGTGGCAGTCCAAGGAGAGGATGAACTGGCGCAAATGGGGCAGGCGATCATCACGGCTCGCAATACCGCGCAGTCTCTTAAAGTGGTGGCGGAAAGTGAAGCGCAGGCGAGAGAGGCGTTACAAGAACATAAAGAGCACTTAGAGGAAGTGGTTACCGAGCGAACAGAACAATTACAACACACCAATGAGAAACTCAATATGGAAGTGTTGAATCATGCCAAAGCTCGCAACTTAGCCGAGCAAGCCAACCGTGCTAAATCGGCATTTTTGGCCACCATGAGCCATGAAATCCGCACACCAATGAATGGCGTATTAGGCACGGCTCGTTTATTACAAGAGATGCCATTAACCGTTCAACAGCGCCAGTATGTGGACGTGATTAACCGCAGCGGCCACACCTTGTTGTCCATTTTGAATGATGTGCTGGATTATTCAAAAATTGAGGCCGGACACTTAGAAATTCGCAATGCCAACTTTAATTTGCATCAAATGGTGGACGATGTTTACCAACTGATGAAAGGACGTGCTGAAGAAAAGTCGCTTGAATTTACCAAGCAGATTGAACTGGATGTTGCTCCTTTTTGGGTGGGTGATATGACTCGCTTAGGTCAAGTGCTGACGAACCTTGTGGGTAATGCCATCAAATTTACCGATCAAGGTTATGTGGATATTTATGTCAGTCTTGATGCTGAAATGCCTAATCAAGTGACATTTGAAGTGTCGGATTCCGGTGTTGGAGTCAGTAAACAGGATCAAATCAGGCTGTTTGATGCGTTTACTCAAGCTTCCAGTGAGCAAAGTTACAAAGGCGGTACTGGGCTTGGTTTGGCTATCAGCAAACGGCTTGTTGAAGCCATGGGCGGCGAGCTTAAGCTTGAATCAGATTTAGGCAAAGGAAGCCGTTTTGAGTTTACTGTTCCTTTACAGCGAGGAGAGGCAGTGAATGAAGTGGTTAAAAGGCCGATAGCCGCGACGCGAGAGGCCAACATCTTGCTGGTGGAGGATAACCCTGTTAACTGCATGGTTGCTGAAGGTTTTTTGACCAGTATCGGTCATAATGTGCTCACCGCGAAAACAGGCGCTGAAGCTCGGGTTCTGTTTCGTGAACACAGGTTTGATATCGCACTGCTCGATATTAATCTACCTGACGTTAATGGTGTTGAGCTGTTGGCGCAGCTCAAACTTATCGAACGTGAACAGTATTCGCATCTACGCCCCACACCGATGATTGCTATTTCGGCGCATGTGTTTAATGAAGAGGTGGAAAGCTATTTAGCGGCTGGTTTTGATGGCTATTTGCCCAAACCTTTAGTCAAAGAAGATCTTGCACAACTTGTCCAGCAACGTATTGAACACAATACCTTACCCGTTGAGTTGAGTGTGCCTACGCACGTAATCTCTGATAGCCAAAAATCCGCTCGTCCGATTATGGACGAGCGGATCCTACTCGCGGATATTGAGGTGCTAGGGCGTGACAAGATGAATGAAATCATTGAGCTGTTCGCCGATTGCACGCATGAATACCTACACGAGTTTCGTCAATCGAGGGAACAGGCTCAGATCGTTAAGTCGTTAGCACACAAATTGAAAGGTTCAGCTGGCAGCTTAGGTTTGCATGCCTTGTTTGATCTGTGTTTAGTCATTGAGAAAAGTGCTGACTCTGCGCAAACTTATCAAGAGCTACAAGCGGAATTAGAAGCCTTAGCCGCTCAATCCATTCATTCACTCAGGTTACTGTTTATATAAGTAATTGGCTGTTGGCATCATTAAAAAGGGCCTGCGACAAGCGCAGGCCAAGTTCCCTGTGGAGCAAGGTTTTTTAGGGGGAGGTTGAGATCACTGAATAATTTTAATGATCTCATGATTAGCGGCGCAGAACCCTACATTCTACGCGGCTAATTCTTTTACTACTGGCAACGTCAATAAACGACAGACGTTAATATTACCCACGCCTTCGATCGATTCTAATTGTGTCATCAAAATGGATGAAATATGGCGGTTAGCCGCGTCTTGTGCCAGAGCGTTAAGCACTTGCTGAGACAGCAAATCCGCTTGTGTCGCTAATGATGGAATATAGGTTGGTGTAACGCCGCGCAAAATGGTTAATTTACGCAGCAGTTCAGGCCTGTCGGAGAGTGCCCAAATGGTAGCTTGGCTTTGACAACGAGACATCAACAGGGGTGTTTCTCCCTGTTGAGTTAAAATGGCGACCCCAAGATCTTTATGAACCTTAGTCGCCGATATCATGGAGGAAAGCGCGAAGCTTTTGCCCGCATCGCTGCACAAATGATGCAGTTTATCCCATGAATTTTGCGCACAGCCTAACTCTTGTTCTGCACCATGAGCGATACGCACCATCGCTTCTACTGCTTCAATGGGATAGCTTCCCGCCGCTGATTCTGCTGACAGCATAATAGCGTCAGTGCCATCAATAATCGCGTTCGCTACATCAAGCACTTCTGCGCGTGTTGGCAGCGGGTTGTCAATCATCGACTCCAGCATCTGTGTTGCGGTGATAACGGGTTTGCCTAAATAGTTTGAGCGCGCAATCAACGCTTTTTGTACGCCGGGTAGGCGAGCATCACCGATTTCAACGCCTAAATCACCACGAGCAACCATCACTACGTCGGATGCATTGATGACCGCGTCCATATTTTTTTGATCGCTCACCACTTCGGCTCGCTCTACTTTGGCGACAATGTGTGCATGACAGCCAGCTTGTACCGCTAACCGGCGCGCTTCATGTAAATCCTGGGCATTACGTGGAAATGAGACGGCTAGAAAATCGGCTTGGAGTTTCGCGGCAGTGATGATGTCTCGTTTGTCTTTGTCCGTCAGTGCCGGCGCGGAGAGGCCACCACCGAGCAAATTAATGCCTTTGCGATTAGACAGCTTACCGTTGTTTATGACGCGAGTTTTTACCCACTGCTGTGGTTTGTTGAGTTCTTCGACCCGGAGTTGTACTCGGCCATCATCAAGCAGTAAAGTATCACCCAACTTCAAGTCTTGAATCAGCTGCGGGTAATCTAAGCCCACACGTTCTTGGTTACCAGCCATTGTGGGGTGAAGCCCATCAAGAATAAATGAGTCACCAGCTTTTAGAGTGATCGCACCGTCTTCAAAACAGGAAATACGGATCTTAGGTCCTTGTAAATCGACTAATATGCCGACACTGACACCAAGCTTTTGTGAAATGTCACGTACTAACATCGCGCGTTCAATATGCTCGTCAGCGGTGCCGTGAGAAAAGTTTAAACGTACAACGTTAACACCAGCATTAATGAGCTTGGTGATCATCTCACGGCTTTGGCTTGCAGGGCCAAGCGTTGCAACGATTTTTGTTTTACACATAGTGGTATCCTATAACGACACTCGCTATAGCCATTTTACTTGAAGTTATGGTGGTGCTAATTGCACTTGTCCATTGCTCTCGGCCGACATTTAGTCGATTTTTCAAGTGATTTGGATATAGAAAATAAGAATGAAAATAAGAAAATAACAGGGGGGATTATCCCCCTGTATCAAGGGTGTTATAGATTAGAGACTTGGTTTCGTTTCCAGTATCTGGCCCGTAGGAGCATCAATATCCGTTACTTTCTTGGCATTCCATACCGTAGTCGCAAGCAGTAAAGAAATCACGCCAGCGGCCAACCAGAAATATTGTGCTTGAGTAAAGTCATATTTGGTTACGCCATCCACTTCCGTCATTTTAATCAATGATGAAGACACCAGTTCTTGAGCCGAAGCGGCTAAGTAAGAGAACAAACCAATAAAGCCCTTTACGGCACCGACGGCATTTTTAGGCATTAAGTCACAAGCCGTTAGGCCAGCAAGAAATACGACAAGCCCACCAATCGCAAAGCCAATTAAGCCTAGAGCAACAGCATCTACCATACGGTTATCGGGGCCGAAGAACATCAAGCACATACCTGCAATGTTGGCAAATCCGTAAAGTAGCGTTGGGATATGACGGTTAGCGTTGAATACTTTATCTGAAATGATACCAGACAAAATAGCGCCCGCGAGGCCTGCAATAGGGTAAGTGGACATTGCAAAACCAGCATCAATCAGTGAATAGCCTTTGGTTTCTTGTAGGTATAACACCGCCCAAGAAGACATCGCATAGCGAGAGATATACATCGCGGCACAAGCAGCGGCAATCAGCCAGACAGTCGGCTGCTTCAAAATGAACAGTTGAGCGCGACGTGTTTCTTTTGGATCGTTGGCTTTTTTGAACTCGGGCTCTTCACCAAATGCTGTTGCAACATCAGGTAAACCATAGGTTTGCGGACGATCTTTCAGTACAAAGAACATAATCAATGCAGCGATGATGGCAGCAATGCCCGCACCGATGAAACCTGCTTGCCAGCCTAAATAACTCACTAGCGTTGCTGTTAGAATCCAAGTGATGCCTTCGCCGATATTTCGAGATCCTCCCCAAATTGAATAACGGCTTCCGCGTTGTTTAGGTGAGAACCATTGGAAAAGCGAGACGCAAGAAGGCGCAGAACCCACCGATTGGAACCAACCATTGACGGCCCAAAGTAACACAAAGAAGAATGCCGTGGTGTTCAACCCCATGAATATGGCAGTGGCACCGGAAAGCAGTAGTGAGAACGACATAAATCGGCCGATGTTGGCGTAGTCAGAAAGGAAACCGTTCGAAAACTTACCAAATGCGTAGGTGAAGAAGAAGGCTGATCCCATGATCCCGAGTTCTTCTATCGATACGATGCCCGCATCAAGCATCGGTTTTTTAACGACGCCTAAACTCATACGAACCACATAGAACATGGCGTATCCAAAGACTAAGCCTAAGAATACTTGCCATTGAAAACTTTTGAAACGCGATTGCATTGCGCCCTCAGAGCTATCCGATAGCGGTAGATCTGGGCGAGTTTTAAAAAAGTTAAGCATGGAGCTCTCCATTCATCAAATACTAAATAGGGTTATTACTAAATAGGGTTGTTTCGTTGTCGGAATGCATCTTCAAACAAATGGGTATGGGGCTCAAAAGTGCCAATTTGAGGCAGAAATGACTCAAATTGAGAGTGTGAATGGGTCAAAAATGGGAATTCAGTGAAGGGTAAATTATGTTTTGCTGATAAAATTGAAATTGTAATACGCTGTTTTGCGTCATAACTGACACAAATGTTTAATAATTTATTTTTAGCTAAACGGTAGAGTTTTGAGTGAACGCACAATTTTTAGGGTTTTGTGATTTAAAAGCGGTTTCCCGTTCTTGTACCTTATTACGCTGGTGCAAATGGATGGTGCTACTAGGATCGATGGCGGCGG
>NZ_CAWNIB010000253.1:0-21206 GCF_963874405.1 Vibrio sp. V08_P9A1T1 | reverse complement strand
CTATTTTTAGTTCTTCCGTCATGAACAAAATTGAAAAAATGTTTTCCCATGTAAAATGGGCTTGAGCCCTTGCGGCGCTTGGCTTTGTCTACACAAAAAGAGATCTCCACTTTACTAAACAGATCATCAAAAAACCTCACGAAAAATAAAACAAACTTTTAATTTCAATAAGTTAAAAATCAATACGTGATCTTTTGGGATCGTTGTTTTTCAATTTACTGAAAATAATTTCATTTATTGAAATTTTTAAACGCCCTTTTTACCCTTATTTTCTGCCCCTTTACAACTCCGCACGCCCCTTGCTATATAAGGCTTGGCGGTATGGTTTGCCCTTTTCGCTACAGCCTGATTTTTCGCAACTCAAAAACTGTAAAAAAAGTGATCGAAAAAGCGCGCAGGCGGGTGTAGAGGAGCGCGGATTCCGTCCGCGAGAGACTCCTTTACGTGGCGCTGTGCTGCCTGTTTCGGCTGTGGGTGCGTGATACGCGTTTTAGGTTGATGCGGGCATAAAGAAACGCAGCCGATTGGCTGCGTGTGTTGTGGTGGGTTTTGTGGCTAGCGTTTTATAGAATTGACCACTGCCCTGCAGAGCTGCCACTTGTTACGTTCGCTTTAGCATCTCTGTTAATCACTGTTTTCATCGCAGCCGCTATCGCTTCCATAAACGCATCGTTCATTTGATGGTCACCTTTAGTGATGAACCCTCTTGCCTCAAGTTCTTTGATTAACTCTGCTTTAGTCGCTTCTAATGTGACTGCCATTATTTACCTGCCTTAACTGTTGCCGATAAGTCTGAATGCGGCTTGCCTGTGAATGCGCAGATACAATCACCTTGCACTACGCCTTTGCCGCCGTTCATTGTGATTAAGTCAGCGGTAAAGCGCATGTTCTTTGCCGATGCTTCCCAGTCTTTCTCTATCACTTCTAGCCTGTTGCCCATTACTTTTAGTTTGTCGTCTTGCGCTATGACAATGTTTCTTAGCTTACCGATCACTTGAATCATTTCACCTGCGGTGGCTATGTGCATGTTGCCTAGGCTTCCTAGCTCGATGTTATCACCTGCTAATAACTCAATGGCTCCCAGTGCTTCGATTAGCTTTTTGCCTATGATGTTCTCTTTGCTGTGTTCGTCTACGCTTATGCTGTGTTGACCAAACTCGGCTTGGTATCTATCTGCCTTATCATGCTTTGCAAATGCGGCTTGGGTTTGGCTTTGGTCGGTTTTCTCGGTGGTGTTGCCTGCGGCATCAACACGGCGGCTTACTTCTTCGCGTTGCTGTTGAAGTTGTTCACCTGGGGCGATGGTTGGCAGCGCATATTCACGACCGTACATGCCGCGAATGATTGGCCTGTCGTTACGGCCATAGGCGAATGCGATTTCTACTAGCGTTCCTTCCAGTGGGTACGCTAACAAGCCTGACTCATGGCCGCTCATGTTAACCGGCAGCGGAACCGACCGATAAACAGGCACGGTGGCATCTGGCATCATGTTTTCATCTAACACTTGAACGTCAATTGCGTAACGTGGCCGGAATGGGTCAGCGGCTTGCCCTGCTTTTGCTGTGTCTCTTACTGCTTCTACTCTGCCAAACTTGGGCAAATGATAGCCTGCGGCCAGCTCTGGAAAGCTGTCTAATGTTTCACGCTTTTTTGCTGGCACTTCATTTTGTGATGAAAGCCAGTGCGCGGTCATTTCATCATCAAACAGTTCGATTTTTGTGATGCGATTGCCATTGACGGTTCGACCGGGGCGAATCATCGGGAACGGTATGAATGTAAAGCTGTTCGCGTTCTGCCTTGTACTGAATTCGCTTGGCACTGACATTGGCTTGTTGTAGAAGTGGCTGTCTTGATATGAACCAAAATAGATTTGTTGGTCTACGTCTTGAAACCACACGCAATCATCAATATTGAATGCTTTGGCTATTTGCTCTAAACATTGATAGCCGTCACCTTGGCTGACGAAATTCGGGATCACCGCTTTGGTGTAGTCCGCTTCGGGCAGTTTGAATTCTAAGCCAGTGAGATCACTTAACCGCTTGAGTATGTCTGCAATGGTTGGGTGTTCAATGCTCACAGTCCAACGTTGACTTAAAATACCTGCGTATTCCTTAACAACGATTTTTTGATAGCCATTTGGCGCAGGTTGTATTTTCTCGATGAACCCTTCAAACCATGGCGCGGTATTTTCTTGATAGCCGATATCAAAGCGCACCGCTTGGTTTTCTGCCAATAGCAGCTTTGATTTAATGACAAACACGGCTTTACTGCCAAGCGATAGCTTTAGGCTGACTTTGTTGCTTGTCAGCGCTACTTCTTCATTGGCAATAAACAGACGTTTGCTTAACTTCATTTTGCCGCCTCGTTATTGGCTTCTAGCGCTTGTTGCAGCCGTGTATTTTCGCGTTGCTCTGGCTTGGTTTGGTCTTTTGCGCGTTGTTCTTTTTGCTCTGCTACGCTGTTGTGCTCACGCAGCTTGAACGACACACGCCACGCCAGTGGGTTTTCTTGCTGTACTGCTGAGAATTTACCAACGAATTTCACGTTGCGAACTTTGAACGCGTTGGCTACATCGTTGACGACTCGGTAAATTTTGCGATCACCGCTTTCGTCTTTCGCGTTGCTCATGCTTTCTAGCAAAGTCAGCTTATCTAAGTCACGAAAGGCAATTAATCCCGATATATCAAGCATGGCAGCTTTTTCGCCTTGCTCTGAGTCGTCCGTGAATGACGATTGTCCGCTCATGTCTTGGCTTTTGAATTCTCGCTCAAAGCTGACCAGCACGTTTTTAATGCCGAATGTTATGCCGTCTAGTGCGAACATAGGCTAACTCCTAACAAAGTAAGTCCTCAAAAAATGCCAGCGGCTTATCACTTAACATCACACTGGCTAAGGTATGTTGATGATTATTTGGCGTACCCGCTTGAACTAATTGTGTTGCGATGCTTTCTGGCGTTCCGCTGAGGGCGAATGAATACACGCTGCCTTTTAGCTGCTTGAGTGCGTTTATCTGTGCGCTGACTTCACTCAGCTTTTCGCTGCGCTTGGCGGCTAATGCGCTGAGTTTGCCGATCACATTCGTGCTGTCACTGGCCAGTGATTCAAGGGTGGCGATTTGCGAACCTTGTAGCGCTAAGTAGTCACGCAACGGGGTGGCGTTGATATTTGCCGATGGCTTAAAGCGTGGCTGAATAATGGCCGCAGGCTGTTGAAACTTGTCGCGTTCATTAGTTGTCATAGCTTGCGCTTGCCTTGCCACTTGGCACCAATCCGGAAGGTTAAAGATACTGACTAGTTCGGAGAGTTGGCTTGCAAAACTCGTCATGCTTGATGCAGTTAACATGATTGCTACTGCGTAAACTTGGCCTTTTGGCCTATTGGTGTCGGAAAGGTCGCGCAGTTTGTTAGCTAATGTTTTTACGGCTGTTTGCGGGTTTAAGTACGCGCCTGAATCTAACTTGCTGCTCACTTGGAATTGATATGGGCTAACTGTCAGCACTGTGCCGTGATTAAGTAGCGATTGCAGATCACTACGCAACCCAAGCAGTGCTTGCGCCTCAGCACTTAATGAGTGACGCCCGAAATTGGCGTCACTGTTGAGTGGTGTTAAGCGGCTAACCGCCCCATTCATTACCGTGCCGACTTGGCTTGTGACCGCCTCAGCACTGGCTTGAATGGTTTGGGCGCTAGTTGGCCATGTTAGCGTTGAAGTTTGCCACATGGTTTAGGCCTCTGGCGGTGTCGGCCAAGGGTTATCGGATCGAATCTTTAGATACAAAGCGTTAGCTTGTAGTCGATATTCTTCCGCTTTAGCCTCGTCACCTTCAATTTCAAGCACGCTTGTTGCTTCGCTCCTTAGTCTGTCAACATCAAGATACAAATAAGCACGTCTATTAGTCACTTGCTGCACTTGCGCTTGATACTGATTTTGTAAGTTCGTCACCCATGCGTTATCAATCCACTCATCAAAACGAGTTTTGGGAACGTCTAGTGTGTAGTCGTCAGTGACTAGCGTTTTATCATCAAATTCTTTTTGCTTTGTGCAGTCTGCTTTGAGATAAGCGGTGACTTTTACTTGTCGCTCTTTTTTTACCCAAGTACCGTTTCTGTAATCACGTACTGGCTTGCTTGATTCGTCTAAGTAAGCCCAGTACTCGTTATCTTCTAGCACCGCATCATCTGGTAATGCGGTTGGAGTTTGATAAGGAGGAATAACAAAGCGGTCTGGATTCTTTATATCTTTCGTAGCTTCTCTAGTTCCAAGAAACTCGCCTGTCTTATGTGATGCGATGTATAAAATCATGCCGTTTCCCCATGAATGATGTAGAAGTTCAGAAATGAAGTGTTTACTTCTGTGTATTGACCAGTGCGAACTACTCGTGATGCATCAAAAGATGGGTCAAATTGTATATTAGAGCTAGGGGTCGTTGTTATTTCTTTATTCGTACCCACACCCTCCCAAAACAGCGCGCCAGAAGTAGTGCTACTACTGGAGAAGCCTACAAAATTACCAAGCTTCCCTGTGATATTCTGAATCCTGTCTTCAACAGTACTACCAGCCGCGCCAAACACCCCAGCAGAAGCCAAGTGTGGTTTAAGCGGGTAATTCGGCACAGTAAAGCGCAGGCCATCATCGCTAATACCGAAATTTGCCGCATATTCTTCTGGGTCAGCATCAATAAGAGCTTGAGCCACCATAATTGGTGTGTCTTGGACTAGGCTCATTAACTTTGGATAATCTGCTACTGCGTAGTCTGAGCCATCAGCTAGGAATGCTTTGGCGCGCATTGGAATGACTGTTGAGTCTGGGATAACTAAACCAACAAAGTCATCAACCATCAAGAAATCACCCAACCTCCCCTTCACCCGCCAATCAACAACTGAACCATCAGCATTAATTCCGGCGAGTTTGGCTACATAGTGCTTGCGGCCTGCTTCGTCTACATGGTCATTTAATGGGGTGGTTGAGACTTTAATCGTTAGCGTGTTTTCCCATGCTGACAGCGCGGTACCGTCTCGAACGACATCGATATAAATTCCGTTTGGTTTGGTGGTGATGGTTTGCAGCACTTCGCCGGAAAGTACGGCGCGCAGGCCACCGACATAAACCACCCCCGGTGTGATTTTGTATTTGTTCGGGTCGGCTTGCTGGGTTACGTCGAAGCCGTCTACAAATGCGGTGTGGCCGTAGTTGTCTAGGCAGGCTAGGCGCAAATCTTCATCCATACCTTTTAAACGGGCTTGGTAGTCAATTTGCCATGTTGCTGCATCTTGCGTTACGCCTGCGATTTGCGCGGCGTTGACGTACTCCATCATTAACGAACGAGTTAGCGTGCTGCCTAGTTCTTTGGTTTCTTCGGCCTTGTGCACCACCATTCCGCATGAATTGGGCACATTTTTATCACGCAAGTAAATGGCGTTGAAGGTGAATTCTTTGTCATTTTCGATGATCGTTGAATACACCAGCGCGTTATCGCCTAGCTTGCCTAGTTGGTCTATGTCTTGTTGGTGTACCCACGTGCCAACACTTGGTAAACCTTGGGTTAGGTCTATTGGCTGGCTTGGGTCTAAATCTGGAATGTTGGCGAATATCATTTCGTTCATATCAGGGGCTAGGCCAACGCTGATTTGGTTTTGCATGTATTTCGCGAACTCATTCGGGATTGCAGTTTGGCTCATTGGTTGCTCCCCATTGATGCTCTGAATAGTTGCTGGCTGTTCGACATTGCTGTCGGTTTAGTTGTCAGTGTTACGGCTTCTTTTTTCTCTGCTCCGAAAATGGCGAACGAGTGAGAAAACTCACCACTTCGCATGTGTACGGTTGCAGGGTATGTCACTTGGAAGCGATAGCGGCGGCAGGTTCTGCCGTATTGCTCTATGAGCACTTGCACTAGCTTGCTGTTCTGTGAAATGGCGCTGTCGGTTAGTTCGATGGTGCACACGTCCCATTCGATCACATCTTCACGTTCTTTGAATGCGACAATGCCAATACCCAACCTTTCAAAAATGCGCTTAAATCCTGCCACGCTGCCTGCATCTTTCGCGTTGATGGCCGCGAACTTTACGCGCTTGCGAAATAGCGTTAGCGGTTCGTTTTCAAAGCGGGTGATGTCTCTGTCCCACGCCATTAAATTAAGCAGCGATTCGCTACAGGTTAATGCGTCCATTTGGCGCAATGGGAATAACAGCCAAGCGCGAACCATTAGCCAGAAACTGAACACCCCTTTTGACAGAAAGTGCGGCTCTTTGAGTTCTTCGGCGGTTGTGCTGCCGTCTTGCCACCATGGAATGACCACTTCTGGCAGTTCTGGCGCGTTGTTGGGTTCGCTCATTACTCGGCCTCGATAACTGAAAGTGATTGTAAGCGTGGCTGCGCAAGTAGGCTCACGATGTCTTTTTGCACTTCACCATCAACGGTGATGCGGACTGATTCGACTTCAAGCATGTTGTTGTGAATTTCGGTGCCCAGCTCTGACACGCTAAAGCGGCTTTGCGGCCGTGCTCTGGTCATTTCTGGGTATGCTTCGGTTTCACGGAACGCGGCGCGAATTCTGTCTTCGACTTCTAGCAGTTCGTTAATTTTTGCCATTTCACTGGTGTTGTTCTTGAACACTACTTCAGCAATGACGACATGCTGAGTTTCGTACATTGCTTTGCATGTCAGCACGTCACCGTGGCCGTGGTGGCCTTGCGCCATAATGTGATCATTCAACTGGTCAAGTATTGGCTGTGGCGTTGGCCCTACTTCCATCACAATTAATGCGTTTGCGGTCGCGGGTGTGATGTGGCCTGTGTTTTCAAAGTAGATGTTGTCACTACGAATGCCCGCAACGCTTGAAATAATGGAGCGATACACATCATCAATGTGCCATTGGCCGGAACTGGTAAAGGCGTTTTGTAGGCGCAGCGCTAATTCTTCGTCGGTTTCTGGGTTTGCACCTAGGGTTGTTATCCATTCTGGCTCGTTCACGGCAGCGATGATGCCGGGGATCTCTTTTTGAATGATGTTGAAATAACCTGCTGGCAGGTTATAGGCTTGGCCCTCGCCCACGGCTTCGGTTAATACTTTGCCCGTTGCTTCACCTGCGTTTATCACGGTTTCTTCCAGCACTGCCGCTTCATAAACCACGCCATTAATGGGCAGGGTTTGGATGATGGCTCCGGCTTCTACGGTGACGGCATCGGCGGCATTGGCTTTGGTGAGTGTGATATACCCTTGGGCTTTTACTGCACCTTTGGGCGTGATGTTGTATTCCCATGCTTTTAGTTCTAATGCCCAACGCTGCGCGGTGCCAACGAACATGTTGGGCATAACGTAACCCGCGAGCAACACACGAATTAACCAGACGCAAGGCGTGACAACGGCGGCGCGAACCCAACGCCAAAACGGTGACATTTTAGAGTCGTTAGAGACTTCACTGCCTGCGCCTGTGACTTCGGTTTTTAGTTTGGCTTCGAACTCGTCTTCAGTAACCGGCACATCTGACTGAGCCAGAATGTCGATAAAGTCTGCGGTTGGTCTTTTACCGTTACTCATTTACGGGTACCTCGATGTTAATAGTGCCGCTGTAGTCGTAGGCTTGCGCGGTGAGTGTGATGTCACCTGCGTTCTGTTCGGTGGCGACTGCGGTACCGGGGATAATGCGCGTATCGCTTTCGGCTTTTTGTTCGATTTGTACTAACACGTCAGCGCGCAGAACTGGGTTACGTTCTGCAATTAACTTGCGCGCTAGGCCGCTTTCCATGATGTCGTGCTTTACGTCTTGGGCGATGCTGTATAAGTCGCTGCACTTTTGCGGCTGTTGGCCTGCGTCCATTTGCCAACCGCCGTCGATCACTTTGATGTCTATGTAGCGTTTATCCGGCATTGAGCTCATTCCATTCTTCAAGTTGGTCTGGTGTGAAGCCTTTGTCTGTCGTGATGTAAACATCACCATAGTTTTTGCTATTCACGGTTTGACGGCTTTGGGTGCTGTTGAGGTTTTGCACCATCGCAGGGTTTAGCGCGGGGGCGTTCTGTGGGTTTTTGTAGTCAATGACGGATGTGTCAGTGTTTTGCGCGGCGAATGTTTCCATGCTTGGGATGCTTGGCAGTTCTGGCGCGACGCTTGCTGCGGTTTGCGCGGCGTTCATTTCGGGTGCGGTTGGCATTTCTCCGGCGCGCCATTCGATATCAATGCCCGGTATCATGTTTAGCTTGTCGATCACCCAGTCGATGGTATCTACAAGGAACTTAAATACCGCAGTGTCACCAAATGAGGCTTTGAGATCATCCCACCAGTAAATCATTGCACCGACCGCCGCCACTAACGCGATAATTCCTGCAATCACCCATGTGATTGGGTTGGCCCACATGGCCGTATTCATTAACCATGTTGCGGCGGTCATTGCTAGCGTGCTAATGCGCAGCAGCTTTAACACCCCGTTTAATCCCGCCATGGTCACGGCCCAGCCGCCGGACATCATTTTAGCAATGCCCATAACGAGCGAGAGCGAAGCCACCACACCGCCAAGCGATAGCGCACCGATGGCGGCATAACCGAGGTATTCTGTTAGCAGTGGGTATTCACTGGTTAATGAAGTGAGCCACGTTAAGTTATCGGCAATGCTACCCGCTACGGCGTTAAATGCGGGCAGTACCATGCCGAACACGGCGGCACGAATAGCAAACCATGAGGCTTCAAGCCGTTGAGACTGGTCGACCATGGCTGCGGCCATTTCTTCGGCTTTGGTCATGCCTTTGATTTGGCCGAGTGCTTCCATGCTTGCGCCTAGCCCTTGCGTGTCGGCCATCAGCAATTTAATTAAGCTCACGGCCTCATCTGAACCGAAGGCTTTTTTAAGTTCGTCTGATTCTGCTACATCGAGCGTGTCGCCAAATTTGCCTTTTAACTTGTCGAGGATATCGAGCATTGGCAGCATTTTGCCTTGGCTATCGGTAAAGCCTAGGTTTAGTTTTTGCTGCGCGGCACCCACACCTGCCAAGAATGATTTGTATTTGGTACCCGCTTCACTGCCTGACATGGTGGCTTGCAAGGTTCCGAGGATCGCCATTTGCTCTGACATGGCGATGCCTGCCGATGTGGCGTTAGCGCCAACACTGGTAAAGGCACTGCTCATCTCTGAACCTGTGGTTTTAAACATTTGCACAGCACTGGCCGTCATACCCGCTACTTTTTCAACCCAAGCGCCCTTACCCATTTCTTCGGCTTGGTTTTTGAATATGCCGTACATGGTACCCATATAACTGGTAATGGTTCCCGTGTCGGCTTTGGTTGCAGCAGCTAGAACGCCGGATGCTTTGGTAAATTGGGAAAGCTCATTACCATCTAAGCCCGCAATAGCGGACTGAATATCGTAAGATGCGGCCACAAATTCAGTGGCCGACTTTCCGTATTTTGCTGAGAACTGCAAAGCGGTTTGTGATAATTGCTTTAAGGCTTCATCCGTTACACCAAGCGATTTCACTTCACCAATTTTACGGTCCATTTCAATGGCGGGCATTAATGCGTTTTGAATGGCGAAACCTGTGGCAACTAAACCGACACCACCTTTAGCAGCCTGTTCCATGCCTTTTTCGGCTGTTCCCATGGCTCCTTGGATTTCTTTGGTGATGCCCTGCAATGGTTTGGTGATTTGGTCAATCAAACCTATTTGCATGAGTAGTTTTTCATTCATCAGCGTTTCACCATTCTCAACGTTTAAAAAGTTTTTCTATTGCTGTGCCTACGGCTATTTCCATGCGCTCTTTTTCGTGCTTATCAAGCCACAAGGCGCGGGCTAGGTTTTGCGGGTCATCATCTTCGTTTGGGAAGTAATAACGCCGCAGGGCGAACGCTTGTTCTAAGCCGTTTTGTTCAATGCGTTCGACCTTGCTTTTTAGTTTTTTAGCGTGATGGTGATGCCGCCTTTCGAGGCTTCATGCACTTTGCTATGCAGCTCTACCGCTAAACCCGGAACGGTGTTTAATAGTTCAACCAGTTCAGCTTTTTTCTCACTTTCAACGGTGCGCTCTAAGTAAGTGCGCGCGGGTGCGACTTTGTTATCCGGCATGACTTCGTTGGTGTAGTTGTTGGCATCGTTCACGGTGGGTTTGAAAATGAACTCAAGGCCGTTGATTTCTACAGTGACGGGTTTGGTTGCGAATGCAGCTTTGCTCATTGTGTTTCTCTCTCTGTTTGTTGTTCGTGCTGTGCACGCCAAGTTAAGTAGTCTTCAATTTGTGAATCGCACTCGGTGAGTGCGTGTTTTAGTTTGGGAATGTCTTCGCTTATCACTTCTGGCCATGTGCCGATAACTGGCGGCTTATGGCAAGGGACTAACATTCCCGCAGGTGGCAGCTTTACTATCACCTGCGTTGAAACGGTTTCAGTAGGGCTCGCGCAAGCGGTCAGTAACAGTGCTAGGAATATGGCATTCAACGTTTGCCAACTGGGCTTTAAGTGTTGCCATGTCTGCATTGAGCTTTTCCTCTGCTTGTATCTGTTGCCGCTTGCGCTGCACTAACAGTTGGTTGGTTTGTTCGGCTTCGCCTTTTAGGATCCCGATGGTTTTTAAGTTGCTTTGGTTATCCGCTTGGGCTTTGGTTAGCTGTTCGTTCAATGCTTTTTGTTTGATTTGGCTTGCGTCTAGCTTTAGCCATAACACCCAAACCGCGACAAGCAAGGCGGCAACGCTTAGGGTTTTAATCCACTTCCATGCAGCGAGCATTTTCTAATCCCCTTCGAGTTACTAAGCCATCTAGGACAATGCCTTGTGACTTAACCCACTCCGAAATATGTCCGCATGCTTTTATAAATCGCCCGTCTCTAATTGCTTGGTATATTCGTGTGTATGATCCATCGTCATTCACACGAAACTTCGTACATCCAAAATTAAACACAAATGACGTAAACGCATCGAACTGGCCTTGATTCATTCGTCGCCCTGAATAACTTTCAGCCTCTGTGACGCATCTTTCAGCCTCTTTGATGTTCTTCACCCAATCTTTTGCGACCTGCTCAAGTGTCACCACTTGGTTTGGTACGCCATGAGTGTTACCAATTCCGTTTGTTTTTAAACCCGCAGGGCATCGATAAGGTTCTTGCCTGCATCCTTCGGCATTGCCAATCAGCTCTAAACCTTTAGGGCTAATGCGCAGTTCACCTAGGCTTTGCCCTTCGATCACCACTTGACCAACGGGTTTGATGAATTCGTCACCGTAAATGGCTGCGCCGCCAGTGACTAAGCCGCTCACCGCTGCGACTGAGCAAATGATTTTGTTAGCTAACTTCATTGAGAAATACTCCTTTTTCTCTGGCGATTTTCTGCATGGCTCTTTTGTGCCAAACGTTGGCCAGCAGCGCCCCCACACCGATTAAAATCGATACGAGGAAGTACCATTGTTCTAGTGTCATGGAACTGAGCAAAACGCCCGTTCCTGACATAAAATACGCGACATAACTTGTAAGCCTGTCGTACCAATCTGACATTTGATTCACTCCTTTCTTGCTTGGCATGGAGTGCAATACAGGCAACCTTTTATGGCTTCTCTTCTTGCCTGCGGGATTTCTTGATCACACTCAAGGCAATGGGTTCGGCTTTGGCGAAGGGCATTACCTGCCCTTGCCAGTTGGTTGGCCAGTGCCACTTGTTGGAATTTGGCTTCCGTATCGCTTGCGACATCTATTACATCCGCCATGGTTATCCTTAGCTGATTAGGCCGCGAGTATCTTCTTTAGTGAGATACGGCACGCCATTGATGCGAACAAACAGCGGGCTAGTAACAAAGCCTTTTAGTTTGCGAGTTGATTTATCGGCGCTTTCTGGGTCAATGCCGATGATGTCGGACAGCACGAATTTGACACCGAACAGTTCGATTTTGTCTTCGTCTACGCCGTTGTTGGCGTAAAACAACATATCGTCGGGCTTGATGCCTCGGTAACTTCCTGCGGCTTTCGCGGCTTTGTGAACTTTTTTGAACTGACTAAGGTCGAGTTCTAGCTCTACATCACAGCCGACTTTCCCGTCTACATAGTCGTCAGTAATTCCACGTGTATAAGCGACTTGCGATTCATCGTTGATGGTTGCGGTCGCGCTTTTTACGTGCACAAACTCACCGAACAATGTTGTGTCGAAGCTGCGGCCTGAGAAACGGCTCATGATGTTGCCCCCTGTTTAATTGAAATGGCGATGGTGATTTTTACGGGGCATTCGTAAGGCTGAACGCTCATGTAAATTTCTACTTCTTCAGTGCTTACCCATTTGATATCGATGTCGCCATCTTCAGGCGGGTAGATTTCACCCGGCACACCCGTTAGGGCCATTTGGCGTAAGTCTTGCGTGAAGTAGAGTTTTGCCGCGGCGATGCTGCCTGGCGTTGAGTTCAATGTGCGATCACCGATTCGAGCGATACCGCGAATGCGAACTTTACGGGCGGCTTTCATGGCGACGCGAATATGGCGGATGTCTTGGTAGTCACCACCGGGCACATCAAGCGTGCGGCCTGTTGTCCAATATTGACCGGGATAATCTGGGTACCACATAGGCACGGCGATGCGGTTTGATTCCAAGGCGCGCAGGGTTGCTAAGTCTAACGTTTTGCCTGCGCTGTCTTTTGCTAGCTCGGTGTTGCCTAACACGCTGCCTGTTTTCACACGCGCTGGTGAGTCAGCTATTGATACTTCTTGGTTGGCTAAACGGCCTGCGTATTTGCCAAGGGTGGTGCCATCAGCATGGACGTTTGGCACAACGGTGATGTATTCGCTTGCCACGTCTTTGGGGATGTTAACAATAGCAGCTAACCACTGTTCCCATGTTTGTTCTGCGGTGACGGCTGGCAGTTGGCAGATCACCCCAACTTCACGGCCTAACTGGTTTTTCAGTTCGGTGCGAACGGTGACGGCATCTTCAATCATGGCTTTGGTTTCGCAGTCGAAGCCAAGCACAACCATTTCAAAGCTGGATACTTCGTTAGCTTTGTGAATGGCGTCTTGCCAGTTGTCGGCCTCGTCTAAGATCATCACGCCCGCTGTCCATTCACTTTTGCCGTTAAGTTGGGCGGCGGTGATGGTGGCTAACCCTTCTGGGTTGGCGGCGGCGAGTTTATCGGCTAGGTCGGTGGTTGAGTCGACCATGATTAGGTTACGTTCAGCGCCATCTGGAACGGTGCCGTAAATAACGAAGAGAAAGTGATATTCAACCCCGGCAATGGGGCCGTTCATCAAGTTCAAGATTTTTATAATAACGGTTGGCCATGCCATGTTAGTTGCTCCTGTTTCGTTGCATTTCGCGTTTGATGATCATTGCCACTCGTTTTGGGCTAACGCCTATCAATCGCCGTTCTGGTCTGCCTACTTCCCAACTTCGTGCTGGAGTTTTGTTTTCCAACTCTTGAATGGTTTTGGCCGCTTCGCCTAACTTCATGTTTTCAATAATCCATTTAAGCGTTGGTTTCTTGCCTCGCTTTTGTCGGCCTTGCGGCTGTAAGCGGAAATTTAAGTCACGCAGTGCTTTGGCTTGTTCGCGCGTGGCTGGGTCGTTCTTGTTTGGCTCTTTGTTCTTTTTGGCTTGGCGCTTTCTTGCACTTAGCCCGCTTTCTTGCCCAATACCGTGGTGATGTTGATAAGCGACAGAGCCACGCGCAGAAGGCCAACCAACCAACAAGGTTTTGTTGTCGTCTTTTTGAAAGTGCTTTAGCTTTTTGGTGAAGCCTTTGAGCATTTTCCCGCGCCCTTTCTGGCGTTTTTTCCACTGGTTCCCTTCTGGGTCACGGTTAGCACGTATGTTTTTACGCGTGGTTTTAGTCACTGCTGCGCCTAGCTTTTTGAGCATTCGTTGGCGCGTTTTTCTATCAAGCGTAAGTAATTTAATTTGCTCGATGGTTCGTAAGTAACTGCGTTCGTCAGCGCTAATTCGAATCATCTGATCACCACGTCACGTAGATGCTCTGCAACCCAAATTTCGTACTGGGCTATTTTCCAGCGCTTACCTTGCCAGTAGATATCCCCTTCAGGGTCTTCAACGACTTTGATGGGTTCTTCAAACATGACTTGGATGATCACTTCTGCGCTGCTTTCGTCTTCGACTACTACGTCAATGCTTGGGTCTTTGAGTTCGCCTAGTTGTTCTTCTCGTTCTTGGTCGTAGTCCATTAGCCATGCGCCAACGTTGGCGAACAGTACAGCTGGGTCGTACTTTTTGAACGGTAGGCGGTCTATGTAGAATTCAGCCATATAGCGTTGCTGTGCGATGTCGATGCCGTTGCCCATATTGCGCGGCATTAACACAAGCTCGATGTCGCTCATTTCAACTTCTAAGCGTTTGGCTATTTGCTCGCCCAAGCATTTATCGATGTGCAGCTTTAGCGCGCGCATTTTCTGGCCGACTTGGTATGTGCTCATATCAGCTCCATTGATGAGCGTTTTAGCCCTTGCATGTGGCGGATGATTCGAGCGGATTCGGCTAACAGTTCGTTTTTGATTTCGGCACTGCGTTCTGCCAAGTGATCACCTTCTTTCTTTTGGTGAACGGTTGAGAAATCTGGCAGTAGGTCGGCTTTTGCTCGAGCAAAGACAGCGGCCTGATATTGAATGACGACGCGGTTTTTATTGCCGATGTATGGGAACGCTTGGATTTCTTCAGCGTTGTTGATGCCCTCGGCCATGTAGCTGGCTTTGAGCATTTCCAGTTCAAGGTTGACGGATGCAATAGCATTGGCGACAGCGTGTGCGATGCGTTCATCGTCTTGCGCGGCGGGTGTTCCGCGCATGCGCTCAAAATCACCAGCATTGACGTTTGGCCAAAAGCCATCGTTGGTGATTTCGGTTTCTTGGTAGCTGTCGGTTGATGCTGTGAACATTCTTCACCCTTTTAAAATGTGCGCCTCTAGCCACTGGGTCGACGGTTAACAATGAACCACAAAGGTTATTGCAACCTCGCCAGCCGAGGCGCGGCGGCGTAGGAGTCGGTTAAAGGTTTTTGCCTTCGTCCAATGCGTTAATCCGCATCTGAATTTTGTCGATTTGGGTTTTCACCCCTATCTTTGGGTTCTTTTCGTGGGCTTTAAGCAGCAACGCCATTGACGCTTCTAGTTGCTCTTTGTCACCCACTTGGCTTGGCTGTGGTGCACCTTTTTCGTTTAGCAACAGGCAATAACCTGCGAACTTGTACCACTTGGCTTCCACTTTTTCGTTAAGCTCCCACTCGCCATCAATTAACTTGAAGACTTGCGAGAAATACGGCTCAACTGAACGGCCATGTTCTTGTTGTTTGGTTGCCCACTCTAAAACGAAGTCAGCGCATACCGTTGGCCAGTTCCGCTTGAAGTTTTCAGGGGTTGGCAAATCGTGCTCAATGGCTTTTAGGCACCAAGCGATTGCGGTTTCTAATTCTTCAATGTCGAACAGCCACACGATCAAATCTTGGAAGATTGGGTTTTGATAGCGCTCGCCCGCTTCCAAGTACGCTTCTGCCACTGGCTTGTATTTTGGAATAAGCACTTCGCGTTTGTGGTTTACCTTCTGCGCGATTTGAACAAAGCTTTTTAGGGCTTTTTTGTCTTGCTCAAATTCGATTAAGCGCAGGTGTAAGCTGTCCAAACTTGCAGTGGCATCGTGCGCCACTGCGGGTTTGGTTTGCTTGGCTTTTAACAGTGCATCGCGCTGCTGTTTAAGTGGGCTAACCATGTTCAATCACCTTTCTAAGCTGCGGGTGCTTCGGCGATAGTGACCGATTCGATAGCCGCGAACATATCTAAGTCACCTACGGCATAACCTTCCATGCGTAAGTAGGAGTTTTCGAATTGCTTGCGGTCTTCTTCGTTTTTCGCTTTGCGCCACTGCGTTCCTTTTTGCGTGAGCACTTGCAGGTTTTTCAAGCTTGTTACCCACATTGCATCGGCTGGGAAGAATGGCGGCGTGTACGCTGTCATACCTGCGATTGATTTCGCCAATTGCTGCGCGGCTTTGTGCTCGGTCGGTTTATCAGCGGCTTGCAGTAAGCGGTGCTGTTCGAACGTCACTAAGTCGGTACCGACAATGACAACCAGATCAGGTGATGATTGATACACTTCATGGATCACGGTGCGTTTTAAGTCGTTCGCTAGTGCATCCAAGTTTTTGTAAGAACCTTCGGTGGCTCCGGTTGGGTCGAGAATGGCAGAGGCAAGCACTTGCTCGGCTTTTTTCTCTTTTGCGAGTTTTAGCCAACCTTTGTTGACATCTTGGCCGAGTGGGTTTGCTTCTGGGTCGGTAGTTTCGGCAATTGAAGTGCCGTTGAAGCCAATTTTTAAAACGTCTAACGCTACGTTACGCGTCATGGCGGCGTTCATTAACTTGGTGAACTCGCCCACGTTGCCGGAGTTCGCCCATTGGGTGAGCAGTTCCCACGTGATGGTTGCGCACGAGTCGGTTTCTACTAGCTGGTAAGTGTTGCCACCCATACCTAGCGCTGCGCGGAAGCGATCACCTTTTTTACGACCAGTCAGTAGCTTGCCTGTGCCGACATCAACGACTTGGCCTTGAATTTGGTCTACCGACAGCATGGAGATCATTTTCAAGAATGAATCTGATTCCATGATGGCTTGACGTAGCTTGGTTTCGATAGGCGGCGCAATAGAGAATTTATTGGTTACGTCCACACCTTCGACAGCGGCAGCTTTAGCAACGGCAACGCTATATAGCTGTAAGAATTTAACGGCTTGATTACTTAGGCTCATTATTACAATGCCTCCACTGTTAGGTCGCCTGCGCCTTCTTCTGGCGGACGTTGGCCACTGGTTTCACCAGATAACGCGTTGAATTTGCTATCTAGCCCTTTTTGTTGGTTAGCGATTTGACCTAGCTGCTCAGTCAACGTTCTGAATTGCTCGGCAGTGATACCCGTTGCGGTTTCTTCACCAGAGGTTTCACCAGTTGTTTCTTCGCCTGCTTCGGTTGAGGTTTGATTGGTTGAGAAAGTGTTGAATTTCTCTTCCAGTTCGCTTTGCTTAGTGCCGATGTTGCTAATTGCAGTCATCATTTCACTGAACTGTTCTTTGTTCATTGGTTCTTCGTCCTCTGGCTGAGAGTCGTTTGTGTGTTGCTCTGGCAGCTTCCCACCAGTTCGGAATAGTTTGGCGAGTGCTTCAAGGGTTGAGGCAAATAGGGTTTCTCGGCTTTCAGTTTGGTTTTCACTGGATACTGCATAAAAACCGCTTAGGTCGATTTCTTCTAAAGCGTCCGCTTGTAATGCGGTTTCTTCACCTTTGCGGCGTGAGAATTTGAGTTGCGTTGTACCTGTGGATGCTGGGGAGTCAGTCGCAGCTAGGCCCATTAAATAACAACGCCCCTCGCCCTTGTAATCGGGATCTGGTTCTATCGAGGTAAAGAGCTTTTGCCCTTCTTTGTTTGCATCAAGCAGGTACTGGTTGGCGGTAATTTTGGCGAATAGGCGTAATTTGTCGTCTAACACTTCGGCTTTTAGTTCTTCAACTACGCCCCAGTTCTTACCTTCAAACGGAGCCCATGAACTACGCCAGTGTTCAGGCCAAACAAGTGCGGTGTATTCGTCTTTTGAATACAGCGCGGCCATGTCGTTTATCCATGGCTTGGTAATTTTGCGGCCGTCTATGGTGCTGCCTTCTGTGGCGATGACAACCCAATCACTGGTTTTTGACATAGTTATTGGTACCCGTTTTTACGTTATTACTTCGATTTGTGGCAAACATACGCCTTTGATTTCGTGCTTTCAGCTTGTTTAGTTCGGGTCAATTCGGATATGAGCAAAACTGGAATTTCGAGGAATTTTGGTAGGCGAATCATGGGGTTTTGGCGGCGTATTATTCGGGCATGGCATACTCCCCTGAAATACGACAAGCCGCCCGAGCCCTTTATTTAAAGGCTTGGACGCCAAGCGAAATCGCTACTGAATTGAAGCTAGGTAATGAACGAATTGTTTATTATTGGGCTGATAAATTCGGTTGGCGCGATATGTTGCGCGAACAAACGGTTGATGAAGCTATTTCAAACCGCATTCAAACGCTGCTTGAACTTCAAGAGCCCACCAAGAATCAGCTTGATATGTTGGATAGGCTCATCGGCCACCATGCGAAGCTGAAGAAACAGCGTGCACTTGAAAAGCAGCAAGGTGATCAACCGCTACATAATGAAAGTGGTAAGCCCGATTCTAGCCGTGGTAAACAAAACGGCCATTCGCACGGCAATAGTGGTAAAGGTTCTGGCCACAATGGCAAACTTCCGGAAAAGCGTGGTAAGAAACAGAAGAATGATGTTAGCGAACTAACCGAAGAATGCTTCAAGCTTTGGCATGATTCGCTGTTTAAATATCAAGTTGTGATGCGTGAAAACTTGCATCAGCGCATTCGTAATATTCTTAAATCTCGCCAAATTGGTGCTACTTATTACTTTAGTGGTGAAGCGTTAGAAAACGCGATTCTGACTGGCGATAATCAAATATTCCTTTCGGCTTCTCGCGCTCAAGCGGAAGTGTTCCGGCGCTATATTATTGCGATAGCGAAAGAGTTTTTAGACCTGGAGTTATCCGGCAACCCGATCACCCTATCGAATGGCGCTGAACTGCATTTCCTTTCTACCAATGGCAAAACAGCGCAGAGCTACCACGGCCATGTGTACGTGGATGAATATTTTTGGATAGGCAAGTTTGATGAGTTGAATAAAGTCGCTTCGGCGATGGCGACTCATAAGAAATGGCGTAAGACGTACTTTTCTACCCCTTCGACCAAAATGCACCAAGCCTACCCTTTTTGGACGGGTGATAAATGGCGCGGCGGCAAAGACACCCGCAAGAATATTGAATTCCCCACGTTTGAAGAGTACCGCGACGGTGGCCGTTTATGCCCAGATAGGCAATGGCGCTATGTGGTTACGATTGTAGATGCGGCGAACGGCGGCTGTGAGCTGTTTGATATTGATGAACTGCGCGAAGAGTACAGCGAAACCGACTTCGATAACTTGTTTATGTGTGTGTTCGTTGACGGTGCAAGTTCTATCTTCCAGTTCAACAAGATCACCAAATGCATGGTGGATGTGGCGCACTGGCAGGACTTCGACCCACGCAAGGCGCGACCATTTGGCAACCGTGAGGTGTGGCTAGGCTATGACCCTTCTCGGTCACGCGACAATGCGGTGTTGATGGTGGTTGCCCCACCTGTTTTGGAAGGTGAAAAGTTCCGTGTGCTTGAAAAGCATTCTTGGCGCGGCTTGAGCTTTCAACACCAATCGAGCGAGATAAGCAAAGTGTTCAAGCGTTACAACGTTACTTATTTAGGTATTGATGTAACGGGCATTGGTGCAGGGGTTTATGACCTGCTGCATAAAAAGCACCCACGCGAGGCGGTGGCGATTCATTATTCCAATGAAAACAAAAACCGCCTTGTAATGAAAATGATTGATGTAATTGAAGGTGAGCGTTTGCAGTTTGATGCCGAATATAAAGAAACGGCGATGGCTTTCATGGCGATTAAGCGCATGTCGACCAATAGCGGCAATATGATGACGTTCAAAGCCGACCGCAGTGAACTGGTTGGCCATGCGGATGACTTTTGGGCGCTTTCGCATGCGTTAGTGAACGAGCCCCTTGATTACAACAACCCCACTAAATCGACATGGGACATGGCAGCATGACCGAACAAAACACGACACACCACGTAACCAATAAAGATGATGGCGAAAAGTCTTCCATGGTTGAGTTTTCCGCTATTCCTGAGTCGGTCGATAGTAGCAATTGGATGACTCAATATTGTGAGCTGATGTACAACGATGGCGACAACTATTGGGAGCCGCCTATCTCGTTAAAGGGCTTGGCTGACATTGCGAACGCTAACGCTTACCACGGTTCTATTCTAAAAGCGCGGGCTAACTATGTTTCGGCGCGTTTTGCGGGTGGCGGCAATATTGCCGATCACTTACTGAACCGGGCGTGTTGGGATTACTTCGGCTTGGGTATGGGCGCGTTTTTAATTTTGCGTAATGGCTTTAAACAACCGATTGGTTTACACCCGTTACCGATGATGCATATGCGCAAGCGTAAGAACGGTGACTTTGTGCAGTTGTTACGCGACTATGAATTTAAAGACTATCGCGCGGAAGATGTGATTTTCATTAGCCAGTATGACCCACAACAACAAGTTTATGGCCTGCCGGATTACCTTGGCAGCTTGCAAAGCAGCTTATTGAATAAAGACGCAACCATGTTTAGACGCGCGTACTACAAGAACGGCGCGCACATGGGTTATATCTTTTATTCTAGAGACCCCAATATAAGCGCAGAAGATGAGAAAGCGATTAAAGATGCGATGCGTAATTCACGCGGCCCCGGCAACTTTCGCAGCATGTATGTGAACATCCCCAATGGCGAAGAGAAAGGCATTCAATTGATTCCGGTTGGCGACATTTCAACTAAAGATGAGTTTGAGCGCATCAAGAATATTACTGCGCAGGATATTTTTGTCGGCCACCGCTTCCCCCAAGGCATGGGCGGCATGACTACGCAAGTGGGCGCGAATGTGCCGGACCCGATCAAGGTGAGCACGGTTTATGACAAGTATGAAGTGGTACCCGTTTGTAAGCTGTTTATGAAAGCGGTAAACGAGCACCCAGAAATAAGCAAGTACAAGCATTTGCACTTGAATTTTGATTTAACGATTGGTTACGACGCGGCTTAATTTTTAGCAATAACGGAGATAGTGTAATGAACTTGGTTAATTCTTCTAATGATCAATCTCGGGTGGTTTCTCATGGCTTATCTAAAGCGTTTGAGACAACTATCCCGATCACTGAACTGACGGAAAAGAAATATATTTTTTGTCAGCATGGCAGCAATGGCCGTGTCTTTTTGGTTCCCAAGCTAAACGGCGTACCTGTCGCGGCCACTGGCGGCGTGGTTGTTACGGCTCGGCTTGGTGGTGTTGATGAAGCCATTCCCAGCGGTGAGGTTGATTTAGCACAATGCTTTCCCGCGGCTTATGAGAAACCTCGTTGGGGTGGCCTTGCTTCCCACGTTGGCGTAATTGCGGCGGGTGAAATTACGGGCGCGGATGAGATTACGTTTATTGTGGAGCGTTACTGATGCGTGATTTTCCTGATGATGAGGTGATCACTGCGGTTGGCGCATCTTCTGGTTTGCGTGGTTTTCCTTTTGATGAGAGCTTGTATTTAAAGCCAAGGTTCGCTCCGTTTTTTGATGGTTTAGCGCAATATGTTCAGTTG
>NZ_CAWNIB010000252.1:0-21374 GCF_963874405.1 Vibrio sp. V08_P9A1T1 | reverse complement strand
CCCCCACCCAGCCCAATAGGCCGTTGAGTAGCGCAATCACACTGATAAAGGCCAGTAACGTTGCCCCAACCGCAACCGCGATACGAAGCCCAGACATTGCACCATCAGCCACGGCTTCAACCACATTGGTTGCTTTTGGTATCTCAACCTCTTCATTGACCACCTGCTGACTTTGCGCTTCGGTTTCCGGCACCAAAATTTTCGCCATCAACAAACCGGCTGGAGCTGACATAAATGCCGCCGCAATAAGATAGTTAAGGTTAACGCCCAGTGAGGCATAGCCCACTAACGTACCACCCGCAACCGAGGCTAAGCCACACGTCATCACCGCAAAAAATTGCGAATCACTCATGTGCTTTAAATAGGGCTTAACGACTAACGGCGCTTCAATCATGCCGACAAAAATGTTCGCCGTGGCTGACAGTGACTCTGCACGCCCCGTACCCAATAATTTTTGTAAACCACCGCCAATCAAATTAATCACTTTAGGCATCAAACCAATGTGGTACAAACCGGAGATCAAAGCGGAGAAGAAAATGATGATGCCAAGCACATTAATCGCAAACACAAAACCAACGCTACCATTGGCTAAACCGCCAAAGAGAAAGCCAATTCCCTCTTGCCCATAATTGATCAAATTCGATACCACACCCGTGACACTGTTGAGCACTTCTTTCCCCATAGGGACATACAGAACCAATAGTGCAAAGCCTACTTGCAATAAAAAAGCGAGCGACACGGTTCTAAGTTGGATGTTTTTTCTATTGGTAGAAAGTAGCCAAGCCGTAAATAAGATGGCGACGACGCCAAGTAATGAGTTCATTTGCTGTCAATCCAGATAACGGGGATAGGAAAGGCGCGCATTCTATCGTGCGAAAACGAATGCGCAAGTCGCAAATGTTACAGAGGTGTGCTTAAAAATAGCAGCCTTAAGCCTCTTGTTTCAAGCTGTTGATTTGTAACAAGCTAAACGATTGCCTAGGCTTATATTTTCCATATGGAAAAGATGTTTCTGAGTTTGGAAATAATACATTACACTTTTGTCAAACGGATGTAAGGCTCTAACTGAGTATCCCAGTAGCAAGGTGTACCGATTAAAGCCTTGATAAATTCAATCACGGCTGAGGTTTTCTTCGGCATATGTTGTCGGCTCGGGTAAACCGCATAAAAAGGCATGCTTTGATTTGCGTGCCAATCTGGCAACAACTGGATCAGTTTACCAGTTCGAAATTCATCTCGAATTAAATAAGTCGCCAAGTAAGCAACACCCCACCCTGCCACGGCGGCGTCACGGACGGCTTCGGCTAAATCCACCGAATAGTTACCCGACACATTGATGTTGACCTTTTGCTCTGGATTGGCAAACGACCAACTGGTGTAATCTCGCTCCCAACTGCGGTAGATAAGACAGTTGTGACCTAACAGATCACCGGGTGTCTGAGGGGGTGAATGGTTTAATAAGTATTCCGGTGATGCCGCCAGCACAAATTGGCAATCGGCGAGACGTTGCGCCACGTACCCTTCCGGCAAATGTTCGTTGTTGGTCACCCACAAATCAAGCCCTTCTTCGAGCATATCGACTCGATAATCGAACAAATGCACTTCCACTTGCAGTTTTGGATAACGCTGACGAAGCGCCTCCAGTGCTGGCAAAATGTGCAAAGAACCAAACGACTGTGAAAGACCAAGCTTAATCAGCCCAGACACCTCATCACGCTGGCTTTCCATTTCAGACTGCGCAGCATCCATCAACCCAACGACCGCAATACAATGGCGATAAAAAGCCTCTCCAGCCTCGGTTGTGGTGAAGCTGCGGGTGGTTCGCTGAACGAGCTTCACCCCGAGCGAGGCTTCCAGTAAGGCCAACTGCTTACTAACATGCGATACTGATACGCCTAAGCTTTTGGCCGCAGCGGTAAAGCCTTGATGTTTGATTAACGCAGCAAATATCACCATTTGCCCTGCACGTTCAACTAGCACACGCTCTCCAGAAATAGCAAAGGGCTCATGATGAGCCCTTTGCGTTCAATTAAGGTTCAAATCAATAGGTAATTCTATCCGCCAAATGGCTCACCGCGAGGGCGAAATAATATGAACGGTTCCACTTCATCAACACATTATAGTTGTTGTATACCAAGTAAACGCGGCCATTTTCATCATCTGGCATGATAAGCCAAGCTTGAACGTTGTCTAAATTAGGCAGTGGTTTACCTTCGTAACGAGTAATACCGAGCTTGTTCCACTCTCTCAGTGATTTCCCTTTTTCGGGCTGTCGCCCTTCTAGAGTGCGGTCAAACCCATGCGGAACTTTAACTTGACGGCCCCAAGTGTATTTATCATCCCATCCCGATTGGCTGAGATAATTGGCCGTCGACGCGAATACATCTTCCTTTGAGCGCCAAATGTCTTTTTTGCCATCGCCGTTACCATCGGAAGCGAACGCCAAAAACGAACTCGGCATAAACTGGCATTGTCCCATCGCGCCAGCCCATGAACCTTTCATCTCATCAGCTTGGATATGACCTTGCTGTAGAATTTGCAACGCGGCCATCGTCTCCTTGCGGAAAAATTCTTCTCGACGACCGTCATAAGCCATAGTCGTCAGCGCATCAATAACACTAAAACCACCGGTCAACGCACCAAAATTACTTTCTACGCCCCACAAAGCCACGATAAAGCGCGGCTGCACGCCATACTGCTCGCCAATGCGGCTAAGCTCTGCATAGTGCTTTTCATACAGCGCCTTTGCTTGGTTCACTTTCCATTCTGGAACCGCGCGTGGGATATATTCATCCAGCGTCAGTTTCTTTTCTGGTTGATTGCGATCGGCCGTCACAGCACGTGGCTTGTACTCCACATTTTTAAACGCATCGATTAAAATTTGCTCTGAAATGCCTTCATTTCGTGCTTGCTGCTTCAAGCCTTCCACATAGTGTTCAAAACTAACCTCATTCGCCATCAATGGCGTGGAGAGGCTTAATCCCAATACGACTGACAATAACTTTCTCAAATCGTCCTCCTTGAGCTGAAAACTTAGCTATCTTTTTGCTGAGCCTTTTGCTGCTTATATTGTTCTAATAAATTTTGTGGCGGTGGCGGTAACTGTAGGAAAAAGCCCTCATTTTCTAGAGAATCTTTTACTTTTTCAATGTTCACTTGGGCAAGTGTACGCCCTTCCAGTTTCACTACCATGACTAAAGTAGGTTTACCGAACATCGCCATTAATGTGTCAGGAACCTGTGAAAAGTCATCCTTTTTGGGGATATAGAGATAGGTACCTTCTTTTTTAGAGCTTTTGTAGATAGAGCAAAGCATGACAAACCTTTTATTGTAATAAACTGGCTTTTCGAGCCAATTAAGTTAGAAACGTTAAACTTTTACCAAATTTGAGATTAAAACAAACATTTGACCGCAAGATAACTTGCTGAGCTAAGTCAGGGAATATAACATGACAACCCTAGTTTCAGGCAACGCCCTTTCTAGTGAAGCCATTAGTTATTGAGGTCAATATAAGATGTCGAATACTCCTGACCTAAAAGGTAGCAGTTTTACTTTGTCAGTGTTACACCTTTGCGACAGTGAAGTTGCCAATACCGTTGAGTTTCTCAAGGAAAAAGTCGCCCAAGCTCCTGCTTTTTTTGCCTCTGCACCTGTGGTGATCAATATTGCTAAAGTGATTGGCGATATTGATTTTGCGATACTTAAACAAGGCATCACTGAAGCAGGAATGATCCCGGTCGGTGTGACAGGTTGCCGTGATAAACGCAGCCAAAACTTAGCCTCAGAAGCCGGCTTTGCCGTGATGGCAGCAAGCAAGTCGCCTTCTCAAGCTCCCGCTCAAATCGCGCCAACCAAGGTGATTCGCACGCCCATTCGCTCTGGCCAGCAAGTGTATGCCAAAGATAGCGATTTAGTGATCCTCAATCACGTCAGCGCGGGGGCCGAAGTGATCGCCGATGGTTCAATTCACATTCATGGTTCACTGCGCGGAAGGGCCATTGCCGGTGCCAGCGGCCAAACGGAAGCAAAAATTATTTGTCACGATTTACAAGCAGAGCTGGTCTCCATTGCTGGAAATTATTGGCTTAGCGATCAAATTGAAAGTGAGTTTTGGCAGAAGAAAGTGATGCTCAGCATGGTTGATGATTCACTGCATTTTGAAACGCTCACGATTTAAAAATTAACAAGGAAAACATAATGGCACGCATTATTGTTGTAACGTCAGGAAAAGGCGGCGTAGGTAAAACGACCTCAAGCGCAGCAATTGCTTCTGGCTTGGCTTTGAAAGGTAAAAAAACTGCGGTTATCGATTTCGATATTGGTTTACGTAACCTTGACCTTATCATGGGGTGCGAACGTCGCGTTGTGTATGACTTTGTCAATGTCATCAACGGTGAAGCTACGCTCAACCAAGCGATGATCAAAGACAAGCGCACAGACAATTTATTCATTCTTCCCGCATCACAAACTCGCGATAAAGATGCGCTGACTAAGGATGGCGTCAAGCGCGTACTCGATGAACTCGATGCGATGGGTTTTGATTTCGTCATTTGCGACTCACCAGCAGGTATTGAGCAAGGCGCGTTGATGGCTTTGTACTTTGCTGATGAAGCGATTGTAACGACGAACCCTGAAGTCTCTTCCGTGCGCGACTCAGACCGCATTTTAGGGATTTTGGATTCCAAATCAATGCGCTCAGAGCAAGGGTTAGAGCCTGTTAAACAGCACCTTTTATTGACCCGTTATAACCCTACTCGCGTGACACAAGGTGAAATGTTGAGCGTGGAAGATGTTGAAGAGATTTTACATATCTCTTTACTTGGCGTGATCCCAGAAAGCCAAGCGGTGCTTAATGCCTCCAACAAAGGTGTTCCGGTTATTTTTGACGATCAATCAGACGCAGGCCAAGCTTATGCTGACGCTGTCGAGCGCTTATTAGGGCAAGAAGTCGAGTTTCGTTTTCTAACGGAGCAGAAAAAGGGCATCTTTAAACGACTTTTCGGGGGTTAATATTATGTCTCTACTTGAGTTTTTCCGACCACAAAAGAAAACGACCTCAGCAAGCCTTGCCAAAGAGCGTTTGCAAATTATCGTCGCCGAACGTCGTAGTGAAAATGACCCTGCACCGACCTATTTGCCTCAATTGAAAGAAGACATTCTCAAGGTGATCGCCAAATACGTCGCGGTTGACCCTTCGATGGTTGAAGTCTCTTTTGAGCACAAAGATGATGATATCTCTGTGCTGGAATTGAACGTGAAACTGCCAGACGAAGAAAAGTAATCCTTATGATAAAAGAGCCTGCAAAATTGCAGGCTCTTTCTCTTTACTAACCAATTTTACTCAACCAATTTGTTGAGCCGTTCACCGAGAATAGGTAAGCGCCAGCTCTGCATCACATCCGGCAATTGCGCGGGATCTCTCTCTTTCTTCCACACCCAACTCAATAGCTGGTTGAGCTGTTTTTTAGAGGCTAAAAATTCAGTCGCTAAACCCGTGGTTTGAGACACTGATTTAACTTCATCTTTCAACCGTTTAAACAACTGTTTATAGCCGGGATAGTCCATCAAAGGGTCGATTTTAGGTGGGTATTGATCAGCCGGAGTCTGCTGGCCCGCTTTCACCAATGCAATGATTTTGGCACTGTGACGTTGAATCGATCTCGGATCGGCCCCTTCATCAATCATACGGCTTGCACTCGTCAATCCCAAACGAGCGATAGTCAGCAAATCTGTCTCTTTGACCACAAAATTGAGCGCCAAATCACGGCGTACCGCCTCTTCGTAGCGCCAAGTAGCTAAGGGTTTGAGAATCGCTAATTCTTGCGGTGTTAGTTGCCATGCCCCTTTGATATCCAAATAGGCCAAATCGGGATTAGTCTGTTTAATGCGTTTGACGCTCAATAGTTCAGATTCTTGCTGCGCCGCTTGCCACCAGCCCGCCAGCGTCACTTTATCGAGTAATTTCTCGTAAATCGGCAGCAAATAAAACACATCGGCGGCAGCGTAATCCAACTGCTTTTGCGATAAAGGCCTTGCTAACCAATCAGTACGCGATTCACTTTTATCAATTTCAATCCCTAAAAATTCATTGACCAATGCGGCAAATCCGGTAGACAGTCCATGGCCGAGAAAGGCTGCCATTACTTGTGTATCGACCATTGGAAACGGTGTGCAGCCAAATGCATTATGAAACACTTCGAGATCTTCACCACACGCATGCAGCACTTTGAGCACGGAGGTGTCTTGCAGTAACTCGACAAAAGGGGCCATGTCATCAAAGGCAAGTGGGTCGATTAAAGAGAGGTTTTCACCATCATAAAGCTGGATCAATCCGAGCTGTGGGTAAAAGGTACGCACTCGGACAAACTCGGTATCGAGCATCACCACATCGGCATCTCGCGCGGCAAGGCATACACGTTGTAGGTCGTTAGGCTGGGTAATTATTTGGTAGTTCACTAATGGCTCACTTTGGGCAACCCTACTAGAGGGGACATAAAAATGCCGACGGTTTGAGTCGGCATTCTAGCACTATTTTTTCATACTGACTTGATGCTTAGGCACGTTTTGTTTGTTCAATTGCCGCATCATTTTCTTCACGAAGTACGCGGCGTAAAATTTTACCCACATTACTCTTTGGTAAATCTTCCCTAAACTCAATCAACTTAGGCACTTTATAGCCAGTCAAATGTTTACGGCAATGGGCAATGATTTCATCTTTGGTTAAGCTCGGATCACGCTTAACCACATAAATCTTGACGATTTCACCAGACACTTCATGAGGCTGGCCGATAGCGGCCACTTCTAATACTTTGCCATGCAGTGCAACCACATCTTCAATCTCATTAGGATAGACGTTGAATCCAGAGACTAAAATCATGTCTTTCTTGCGATCGACAATATAGACCATTCCTTGCTCATCAAACTTGACGATATCGCCTGTAGAGAGCCAACCATCGGCATCAATCACTTCTTTCGTCGCTTCCGGTCTTTGCCAATAACCTTGCATCACTTGTGGGCCACGCACTTGCAACTCACCGACTTGATCATAAGCCAACACTTTGCCTTCATCATCAACGATACGCACTTCGGTTGAAGGAACGGGTAAACCAATGGCTCCCGAATAATCACTTAAATCATAAGGATTACCTGTCACCAATGGCGCACATTCAGTCAAACCGTAACCTTCAAGCAGGTGGATACCCGTCACTTTTTTCCACTGATCGGCCACCGCGCGCTGTACCGCCATGCCACCACCAACAGAAAGCTTAAGATTTTTGAAATCAAGTTCATGGAAATCTTCGTTGTTGACCAACGCATTAAACAGCGTATTCACCCCCGTAATGGCAGTAAATGGGTACTTTTGCAGCTCTTTGACAAAGCCTGGAATATCGCGTGGATTAGTAATCAATAGGTTACGCCCACCCATTTCGACGAACAGTAAACAGTTTACGGTCAGTGCAAATACGTGATAAAGCGGTAATGCCGTCACAACCAGTTCGCGGCCTTCGGCCAATACTGGGCCATATGCCCCTTTTGCTTGGAGCACATTCGCAATCATGTTGCGGTGGGTCAGAATTGCCCCTTTTGCCACACCAGTTGTACCACCGGTATATTGCAAAAATGCAATGTCGTCGCCAGACATAAAAGGCTTCACATACTGTAAACGGCGACCTTTGTGTAACGCCTTACGCATGGAAATGGCACCTGGTAAATCATATTTTGGCACCATCCCTTTCACATATTTCACAACGAAATCAACCAACGTCCCTTTTGCTCTAGGTAACATCTGTCCAAGGCTGGTCAATACCACATGTTTTACCGAGGTATTTTCAACAATTTGCTCTAAGGTATTGGCAAAATTCGAGACGATGACGATCGCCTTTGCATCGGCGTCATTCAGTTGATGTTCAAGCTCTCGCGGGGTGTACAACGGGTTAACATTCACTGCAATCAACCCGGCTCGTAATACGCCAAATAACGCGACCGGATACTGCAATAGGTTAGGCATCATTAAGGCGACACGATCACCTTTTTTCAGCTTTAGCTCATTTTGCAAATAGGCGGCAAATGCTCGGCTGCGCTCTTCCAGTTTACGAAAAGTCATGACCGAACCCATATTCATAAAGGCTGGTTGATCGGCATATTTATGAACCGATTGCTCAAACATTTCGACCAAAGAGAGGTACTGATCAGGGTTGATGAATTCAGGTACGTCAGTTGGATAGCGTGAAAGCCAAGGTTTCTCCACGGTAATACTCCTCGTTATTGGCGGCTGCTCTACGGCGATATTTTTATGTGCGCTATTACAGCACAGCCAAAGCGCTTGAGCACGAAACACTCAAACACTTGTTTAAATTTTGTTAACTAAGCCAAAAATTAGTTCGGCGACTTGCGAAGGTTGCTCAAGATGGCAATGATGACCACCAGAAATAGTGAACATCTCTTGCCGATCATCGGCGAAATAGCCTCGAGCGGCTCGTAACTCAGAAAAACCGTGTGTACCGAGAATCACACGTTGTGGGCATTGGATGTGCGCCATTATGTGCTGAGCATGCTCATACGACATGCGATACAAGGAATCGCTGTTTAACTGTGGGTCATGACGCCAATACCACTCGTCATTGCGCCGCTCTACTCCTCGAATAACGATGGGTTGGATCAAGGTTGCTTCTAACTGGTTGACTTCGGCTCGGCGAGCAACAGCGTATTCTAAGTTCGGTAACCTACGACGAGGCTTACGCCGGATCCGCTGGCGGCTGAGTACGCCATTGCGCAGCCTGGCCACACTCTCTAGTGGCGATTCAGCCAATGGAGCCATTCCTTCGATTTGAACTAATCCTGCGACTTGCTCAGGAAAGGCGGCACTATAGCAACTTGCGATTAAAGCACCAAGGGAATGCCCTACGATCACTAACCTGTTTGGTGATAAGTTGAGCAAAAATGAGTAAATATCATCAATATAGTCATGAAATGGGTAAAAATGACCGTCGGCTTTATGGCTTGAAAGGCCATGTCCCGGTAAATCGATTGCGCAAAGGTGTAACTGTGGATTAAGGTGACTTAACGCTTTGATAACGGTAAGAAAACTGGATGAATTATCTAACCAACCATGCAAAAAAACGACCGATAAGTCGGCCGTTTGTGCGTTTCCCAACTCTTGAGTCGCAATCATTCCTTGCGCAAGAGAGTACTGTTTTTGTTGCATCGCTATTTCACTTCTTGTACCACGCGCCCTTCACGAGCACCAATGTACATTTGACGACAATATAAGCTGTGGCAAGGGTACATATAAGTACCGAGATCATTCACGACCACTCTTTCTTCAACTCGCCACAAATGTAGCCCTTTTACGGCCATGGTTGGGAAAGTGTATTCAAACTCACCCACTTTGGCTTTTTCTGGAGCAAGGCTGGTTCCCACTAGCGTCACCAAACGATCTTTCGCATAAGCCACTGGGTCAACAAACCCGTCAACATAGCCAACAAAACGCCCTTGCGGTTCGCGGTCGATATCCGGTCGGCCTGATGAGCTAATCGGCAAATTGACTATTTCAATTCGTGTTTTATCCGCCAAATTAGTCACACTGGCGATGACGCCGCCCAGCCGGACTTCATCTTGTTCATTGGTTGGCGTATTGACCCAAGTGGCGTAATCGGTGATCACGGCATCACTACTGGCACGAAGATCATCCGGTAAGCTTGAGCATGCACCAAGCAGCAATGTGGACGATAACAATAGTAGCGTTTTAGAAGTGGAAAAAGATCGCATCATAATGACCTTGTTAGGTTAGATGTAGATATCGACTCCAAGCAGTTGAGCAAGTTCCTCTTTTTTTGCTTGGTTCATCACGTCCATGTACTCTTCCATCGCCTTTCTTGATCGGCCTTCAGGAAGATCGTATTCCAGATTAGCCTGATGAATCTCTGATGGATCGACATGACGAATTGAATGAGAAACAGCATTCGCCACCTTAGTAGGTTGGCCTACTCCGGCTTTGGCATCGCCTTTCTTTACCCCATTGTTCTTATTTGCGCGATTAGCCCTATTGCTACCGGGCACTATCGCAGGAGGTAAACCATTAATTGAAACCATACTGTTCCTATTCAATTAGAGCAAGACGAATGCAACGCCTTGCCTTTCACTGATTATTCTCGGCCCGGTAACTTCTTCCAAGCCACGTTATCACGCAGGTAAACAGGGCTCGACTCTTCCACCGTTAGCGTGTTTCCTTTGGCAAACTCGTACTGAGCAAGAAACACCATATCCTGTGCATCTGGGTACAATACTTCCCCCATTTGACACGAGATAGGCAACGTATCTAACTCTTCTTTATAAGCCGCCCAACCCGTTCCAGCGCAGCCCCAAGTGATGCTGTCAGCTTTGATTTGCTCAGCAAGAGTATTAGGAGCAATGACGCACTCTGCATCTATCTCTTGCCAAGAGCCATCTTCTTGACGTGTATAACGACCCCAGTAAATCTCACTCATTCTGGCGTCAATTGCACACGCCACCTGCTGGTAACCCTGTAAACGATAGCTGCCTTGCGCCATCGCTGCCAGGGTCGAAATACCTATCATAGGTAAATCAGCGCCGAATGCTAAACCTTGTGCAATTCCAATGCCAATCCGTACTCCGGTAAAACTGCCCGGACCACGGCCAAAGGCTAGCGCGTCTAGTTCCTGTAAGGTGATGCCCGCTTCTTTGAGGACGGAATCCACCATGGGTAGAATTTTCTTGGTGTGATCGCGAGGGGCAACTTCACTGCGAACGTACAGTTTGCCGTTCATCATTAAAGCAACAGAACAGTTCTCTGTTGCTGTGTCTAAGGCAAGGATCTTTGCGCTCATTACTGTCTCTAATTGTTGTTAATAGTTACGGGTGTCGTGACTGAAATTTGACTTAAGAAATCTTTTACTTTGTCCAAATCCCGCGTACGTGGAATGGGCGGTAAACTGGCAAGAAATAGCCCACCGTAGTCACGGGTGACTAAACGGTTATCACAAATGATCAGTACACCTTTGTCATGTTTATCGCGGATCAAACGCCCGACCCCTTGTTTCAAGGTGATGACGGCATCGGGTAGTTGTACTTGCGCAAATGGATCCCCACCGCGCATTCGGCAATCTTCAATTCGCGCTTTCAGCAGCGGATCATCTGGTGCGGTAAATGGAAGTTTGTCGATAATAACACAGCTTAATGCGTCACCTCTAACATCTATCCCTTCCCAAAATGCCCCTGTCGCGACCAATAAGGCATTACCTAATTCCATAAATTCGGCCAACGTTTTTTGTTTACTCGTCTCCCCTTGCATCAGCACTGGCACGGTTAACACTTCTCGAAAACGTTCACCTAACTCGCGCATCATGCTGTGGGAAGTACATAAAAAGAAGCAGCGGCCTTGGTTTTGCTCAATCACTGGCGACAAAATACGCACCAATTTATCGGCAAGGCCTGGGCTATTGGGTTCAGGTAAATAGCGTGGCACACACAGCCGCGCCTGCTGTTGATAGTCAAACGGGCTTGGTAATGAAAACTGAGCTTGGGGCTTTAATCCTAAACGCTGAGTGAAATGGCTAAAATCGTCGTTTACGGCCAAAGTAGCGGAGGTGAAAATCCATGCGCCCTGCTTTTGTTGCACCTGTTCGTGAAATTTATCGGCCACCGAAAGTGGGGTGATGTGTAAACTAAAATGACGCGGCGTGGTGTCATACCAATAGGAATAACCAGTAATAGAGACATCACACACTCGATCAATTCGTCCTTTGATTAAGTTGGCGCGCTCAAATGCGGTATCCAATAACTGGCTGCGACCTAACGCGAGTTTTAACACATCGATAGCAAAATCTAAGCTGTCTCGCAAACGCGCTAATTCTCGTGAAATCGATGGTGAAGCTAACGCCTCACGCCAGTTGCCTCGAAAACTGGGTTCACCCAACACAATGCGTAAATCCATCGCTGACTGCACCAGTTTATCGCCGACTTTCTGCAATTGGCGCATATCTTTTGCTTCAGTGCGATAGCCGATTTCAATATCTTTCGCCAGCTCTTGAACTTGGCGACTGGAGACTGATTGACCAAAATATTGGCTGGCGATATCCGGTAACTGATGCGCTTCGTCGAAGATAAAGACCTCGGCTTCGGGGATCAACTCACCAAACCCGGTTTCTTTGATCGCCAGATCGGCTAGAAAAAGGTGATGGTTGACCACGACAACGTCGGCATCCATCGCCTTTTTGCGCGCTTTAGAGACAAAACAGTCGACGTAACTTGGGCACTCTTTGCCAAGGCAATTGTCGTTGGTTGAGGTGATGGTTGGAATGACTGCACTGTCTTCAGGCAACTCTTCACATTCGCCTAAATCACCACTTTTGGTTTCCGATGACCAACGACGCACTTTCACTAATTGAGTCAGCAGCTGTGGATCAGATTGGTTGGTGTGGCTTTCCACCATTTGGCGGCTTAGCCTATCAAGGCACAGATAGTTTGCTCGGCCTTTTAATAGCGCAACATTGCCATAGAAACCGAGCGCATCAATCATCAAGGGTAAATCACGATGAAAAAGCTGCTCTTGTAGGTTTTTAGAACCCGTACTGATAATGACTTTTTTACCACTGAGCAGCGCAGGCACCAGATACGCAAAGGTTTTGCCTGTACCAGTCCCTGCTTCAACCACTAATTGCGATTGTTGGGAAATCGCCTTAGCGACCGCTTCAGCCATGTCAATTTGCGCTTGTCGAGCTTGAAAACCGGCAATGGCTTTACCTAATGCGCCTTGTGAAGAGAAGGTTTTTGCAATCATCAAAAAGTGGAGGTAAGTGTTCGTTGCGGGGCATTATGTCAGGTTTGATGAGCTGGCGCGAATCCAAGTGCAACCCGCGCCAGTTAGGTGTGTTCTATTTGCGATTGAGGTAACGAGATAACCAAGCTGGTCCTTCGTACCCATTCTCCGTTTGGGTCATTGCTTTTGCCGCCTCGGCGGGTGACGCTCGGTTCTCCCACATGTCTTCCAAAATGATTTCGTCAATTTGATGGTCTCCCATCAATGCACTCACTCTTTCCATATACAGCTTTCGTGCGAGGAGTTCTCTATCCATAAATACCGCCTTAAGACACTCTGTGAGGAAGAAATTTAGTAAAAGCCTAACGGTGAACCCGTTTATATATTGAAACCAACTTAATAATAGATTAATTATAGCCCTTATATTGCGGGGCGCCTCACCGTTCACACGCTCACGAATTAGTTTTTAGAACGAAAAAAATCATGCACGGAAGTAATTAATAATGGAAAGAAAAACACTGCTCACTCATTGTAGTGATGCGCCCGGACTTATCTCTAAAATCACGAACATTTGTTATAAACATCAACTCAATATTATTCATAATAATGAGTATGTTGATAACATCAGTGGTCACTTTTTTATGCGTACTGAATTGGAAGGCTACTTTAACGACACCACCCTTTTAGCCGACCTTGACCAAGCCTTGCCTGCACACGCAAAACGTAAACTGATTGATTCTTCGCGCAAACGCATCGTTATTTTGGTGACTAAAGAAGCACATTGCTTGGGCGATATTTTGATTAAGAATTATGATGGCAGCTTGGATGTCGATATTGCTGCAGTGATTGGCAATTACGATACGCTGCAAAATCTGACCGAAAAGTTTGATATCCCGTATCACCATGTTTCTCATGAAGGGCTAAACCGCGAGGAACATGAGCAGAAATTGTTAGAAGTGCTGGACCAATATCACGCCGACTATTTGGTCCTCGCCAAATACATGCGGGTACTCACTCCTGGTTTTGTCGATAAGTACCATCACAAAATTATTAATATTCACCACAGCTTTTTACCGGCATTCATTGGTGCAAAACCTTACCAGCAAGCATACGAGCGCGGTGTAAAAATCATTGGTGCGACGGCGCACTTTGTCACTAATGATTTAGATGAAGGCCCGATTATTAAGCAAGATGTAATCCCGGTTGATCACACATTCAGCGCGCAAAACATGGCGCAAGCTGGACGGGATGTTGAGAAAAATGTGCTGAGTAAAGCCTTGAACAAAGTTATCAACGATCACGTTTTTGTTTATGGCAACAAAACGGTCATTTTATAGCAAAGCGAAGACTGTTCTTCACGAACATAGGAAAGACAAAAGGCGCGATTTGCGCCTTTTGTTGTTTTACGATTGCTGGCTGATCACTCCAAGTAATAACACCACCGGCTAGCTTGGACCACAAATTATAACTTAATCGCCAGTTCGACCCCCTGACGAATCGCACGCACAGCATCAAGCTCACCAGCATAATCGGCACCACCAATCACATGCATCTTCTCACCCAATGATGCCCATTTATCTTCAAAAGGACGTACCGATTCTTGCCCGGCACAAATCACAATTTTATCGGCGTCTAACAGCAAAGGATTACCGTCAAGCGTGATATGTAAACCGTCAGCGGCAATTTTTTCATAACCGACACCACCCAGTAGATTCACTCCACGCTTTTCTAAGGTGCGTTTATGGATCCAACCTGTGGTCTTACCGGGGCCTTTACCTACTCGTCCTTTGCGACGCTGCAATAGCCATACCGTTTTCTCACTCATACAATCGGGAAATGGGTACAAACCTCCGGGATAAGCAATCTCTTTATCGATGCCCCAATCATGCAGCCAATCATCAAGCGTATGCTCTGTCGGCTCAGTCAACATAGTGGCGACGTCGACACCAATTCCGCCAGCACCAACAATCGCGACTTTTTCGCCAACGGGTGTTTTTTCACGGATCAGCGTTTGGTAATCCACCACCTTTTCTAGGTTATCAATACCATCAATTTTTACTTTTCTCGGCTCGACACCCGACGCCATCACCACTTCATCGTACGGTTCGAGCATCTCAAAATTGACGTCAGTATCTAAATGCAGATGCACACCGGCTTGATCAATACGATTTGCAAAGTAGCGAATGGTTTCTCTAAACTCTTCTTTGCCGGGAATTTGCATCGCCAAACGGAACTGGCCACCAATGCGATCATTTTTTTCAAACAGATCAACATGATGCCCACGCTCAGCCAAGGTAGTCGCGCAAGCAAGCCCCGCCGGACCTGCGCCAATCACCGCCATTTTTTTCGGCTGAGCCGCAGGGCGAATAACCATTTCCGTTTCATAGCAGGCCCGCGGGTTGACGAGGCAACTGGCCCGTTTGCCTTTAAATACGTTATCTAAACAGGCTTGGTTACAGCCGATACACGTATTGATCAGCGCGGCTTTTCCTTGCTCGGCTTTGGCAACAAATTCTGGATCGGCAAGAAACGGACGCGCCATCGACACCATGTCCGCTTGACCCGTTGCTAATATTTTTTCTGCTTCTTCTGGAGTGTTGATGCGATTACAGGTCACGACGGGCACAGAGAGATGTGGGCGGATTTTTTCCGTTACCCAAGTAAAAGCAGCACGTGGTACTTGAGTCGCTATCGTTGGAACGCGCGCTTCATGCCAACCGATGCCCGTATTGATAATGGTCACGCCAGCTTGTTCAAGTGCCTTAGCGAGCATTAAAACCTCTTCAAAAGTGCTGCCCTCTTCGACTAAATCCAGCATTGAAAGACGGAAAATGATGATGAACTCTTTACCAACCACTGCACGAATCGCTTTCACTATCTCAATGGGTAAACGGATACGATTTTCGTAACTACCGCCCCAATCGTCGTAACGCATGTTGGTACGTTTACAGATAAATTGGTTGATCAAATACCCTTCCGAGCCCATCACTTCCACACCATCGTATCCTGCAAGGTGAGCTAATTCAGCACTACTGGCAAAGGCATCAATGGTTTTTTTTATCTGACGGGCACTCATTTCACTCGGTGCAAAACGCGCAATAGGTGCTTTAATCGCCGAAGCACTTTGGGCAAAAGGGTGCATTGCGTATCGGCCTGCGTGCAGCAATTGCAAGGCGATCTTTCCACCTTGGCGATGCACTGCCTCAGTCACAACTTGGTGTGCACGCGCATGTTTTGCCTTGCTAAATTCAGCACTGAAAGGGTGAAGTCGACCGCGCAAATTAGGCGAAAACCCGCCCGTCACAATCAGCCCAACCCCACCTTTTGCACGCTCTTCATAAAAAGCGGCCAGCTTATGGAGCCCTTCCTTGTGCTCTTCTAATCCCGTGTGCATTGATCCCATCAATACACGGTTGCGTAACTGAGTAAATCCTAAATCCAAAGGCTCTAACAGATGTGGGTACATGGCGACTTCACTTTTATAATTATGCGTTATGGTCTGACCAGAATATTATTGCCCACAAAAAAAATCAAACAAGTGTTTACATTTTTGTAACACTGATCAATCTTGCGGTTGTTTGGGTATACTAGATCACGTAGGATGTAAGCCATTAATATCTCAAGGTTAATCCCTTGATTCATTTAAACACGCTTGCGAATAGCCGCAGTGGAGAAACAATGAAATCACTATTTCGATTTATCGGTTTGATATTTAAAGGTTTTTGGAAAATCATTACCTTTATTCGTTTAGCCCTAACCAACCTGTTCTTTTTGCTCAGTATTGCACTGATTTATTTCTTGTATGTACATGCCGATTCTCCCCTGCCTACCATAGAAAAAGAGTCCGCATTAGTAATGAACTTATCGGGACCGATTGTTGAACAGAGTTCTTACATCAATCCGATGGATTCAATGACTGGTTCATTTTTTGGCAAAGACTTACCCAAAGAAAATGTATTATTTGATGTAGTAGAGACCATTCGCCATGCGAAAGACGATGCGAAAATCACAGGCATTGTGCTCGCTCTCGGAGAAATGCCTGAAACCAACCTCACTAAGCTACGTTACATTGCTAAAGCGCTGAACGAATTTAAAGCCACGGGCAAACCCATCTACGCGGTGGGAGATTTCTATAATCAAAGCCAATATTACTTGGCAAGCTACGCCGATAAAGTCTATTTGGCACCGGATGGCGCAGTGATGCTAAAAGGCTACAGTGCCTATTCAATGTACTACAAAACTTTGCTGGAAAAGCTGGATGTCAATACGCACGTTTTCCGTGTCGGTACTTATAAATCAGCCATTGAGCCATTTATTCGTGACGATATGTCCGACGCGGCAAAAGAGTCCGCCTCTCGCTGGTTAACGCAGTTGTGGGGAGCGTACGTTGATGACGTAGCGACCAACCGTAAGATTGACGGGAAAACGTTAAACCCATCAATGGATGAATTTCTGACGCACTTAAAAGCGAGTGAGGGTGATCTCGCTGCTTTATCATTAAAATTAGGGTTAGTGGATGAATTGGCCACTCGCCAACAAATGCGCCTATCGCTCGCCGAAACATTTGGCAGCAATGGAGAAGATAGCTACAACGCCGTAGGCTACTACGAATATCAAGCCACCATTAGGCCACAGTTTAACGCTGATATGGACGATGTAGCCGTGATCGTGGCTAGTGGTACCATCATGGATGGAGATCACCCACGAGGCACAGTCGGTGGTGATACCACTGCCGCATTACTTCGCCAAGCGCGTAACGATGATAAAGTCAAAGCCGTCGTATTGCGTGTGGACAGCCCAGGAGGCAGCGCCTTTGCCTCCGAAGTTATTCGTAATGAAATTCAAGCGTTAAAAGACGCAGGCAAACCGGTTGTCGTCTCAATGTCGAGCCTTGCAGCGTCTGGCGGTTATTGGATTTCAATGAGTGCGGATAAAATTGTCGCGCAGCCAACCACGTTAACCGGTTCAATTGGTATTTTTAGTGTCATCACCACATTCGAAAAAGGACTCAACAAATTGGGGGTTTATACCGATGGCGTAGGAACCTCACCTTTTTCTGGTGTCGGTGTCACCACAGGGCTAACAAAAGGCGTGGCCGACGCACTGCAACTGGGCATTAACCATGGTTACCAGCGTTTCATCAGTTTGGTGGGAGAGAACCGTGGCCTTTCATTGGCACAAGTTGATCAGGTCGCGCAAGGCCGCGTATGGACAGGACAAGATGCGATGGATCATGGTTTAGTCGATCAAATGGGTGACTTTGATGATGCCATTAAGCTCGCTGCACAACTGGCAAAATTAGAGACCTACAATATTTATTGGGTAGAAGAACCCCTTTCACCCGCTGAGCAGTTCTTGCAAGACATCATGAATCAAGTGCAAGTTCGCTTCGGTTTTGATGTATCAACACTAGTGCCAGCGTCGCTGCAACCTGTAGCAAAACAATGGGTGCAAGATGCCAGCTTACTCAACCATTTTAATGATCCGAAAGGGCAATATGCATTCTGCCTAAACTGCCAAGTTCAGTAGCAATATCAATCTGTAATGACTAAAAACCATTGGGGCGCTTTGTGTTGAGCGCCCCTTTTTATATTAAGTGAATACGCTATAATCCCCCGCTCTGTTCCCCTACACGAGTGATTTCTAGCTATGGCAAGAAAACATATCTACATCGCCTACACTGGCGGTACTATCGGCATGCTAAAATCCGACCATGGTTATGTCCCTATTGCGGGCTTCATGGAAAAACAACTCGCAGGTATGCCTGAGTTTCAGCGCCCTGAAATGCCTGAGTTCACCATTCATGAATATGACCCTCTGATTGACTCCTCAGACATGACGCCTGAAGATTGGCAACAAATCGCCAACGATATTCGAGATAATTATGATAAATACGATGGCTTTGTGATTTTACATGGTACGGATACCATGGCTTACACGGCATCGGCACTCTCTTTCATGCTGGAAAACTTGGGTAAACCCGTCATTGTGACAGGCTCACAAATTCCGTTGGCCGAATTGCGCTCTGACGGACAAGCGAATTTACTTAATGCATTGCACATCGCCGCTAATTACCCCATCAATGAAGTGACGTTATTCTTCAATAATCAGTTGATGCGGGGTAACCGCAGTGTCAAATCACACGCCGATGGTTTTAATGCGTTTACCTCGCCGAACCTTCCTCCGCTGTTAGAAGCTGGGATCAATATTCAAATCAGCAATAACGTTAAAGTTGGCGAACAGCCGCAAGGAGCCTTCCGAGTTCATAACATTACACCACAACCGATCGGTGTGATTACCATGTACCCTGGCATCTCTCACGAAGTGATCCGCAATACCTTATTACAGCCAGTCAACGCGATGATTTTGCTGACTTTTGGTGTGGGAAATGCACCTCAAAATGCGCAACTATTAGCGCATTTAAAAGAAGCCTCAGAACGTGGCGTGATCGTCATGAACTTAACTCAATGCTTAGCAGGTAAAGTCAACATGGGCGGTTACGCAACTGGCTGTGCACTTGCAGAAGCAGGCGTGATCAGCGGCTACGACATGACACCCGAAGCCGCTTTAGCCAAGCTTCACTATTTACTGAGCCAGAATCTTTCTTATGAAGAAGTGAAGCAGAAAATGCAGGAAGTATTACGTGGTGAAATGAGCTTATAGCTTTAAACACCCACAATATATTTTCCCATCATTAACAAAATCCCCAACTCAATGAATTGGGGATTTTTGTATTCTGTACAAGTCAAATAGACTCATTCGTGGTTTGGATTGACTCGAACAATATCGTCTTGTCCGTTTTGAAAGCGCTTTTTAAGCTCATTTTTTGACTTAAAACTGATTTCTCCACCAGCGGCAACTGTCATATGGTCCGCTTCTACATTATGCTTAGATTGATACAACATCACAGCTTGCATGCATGAATCTCGCTGTGTTTGTGAAAGTGGTGTACCTTCAGGCCACTTACCCGTTTCAACAGCGTGCATTAATCGCTTGTAAGCTTCGGGGGTGATGGCGTTAATGAGTTGATCGGCATCCATGGTCTATCCTTAATTAACGAATTCGTCACAAACATAACTTGCCATGATATTGAGTCAAGACAAGCCCAATAAATAAGTGTATTTGATCACAAGCCTATACGATGAACCGGATAAAATTCATACTATTTCTATGCTTCACACTATTATTAAGTGGTTGCTTTGAAAATAATAAAAATACAGAAAAGCTCTGTGCTGATAATCCAAATTTACGCTGTGAACGGCTGAACATGGATGACGGCCAGTGCCGAATTCCTCGTACCGATCTGATATGGCATCGCTTTGAGGTCCTTAAGAATCCAAGTGATAGTAATCGAATTCAGGAATATGGTTTTGTAAAAGCTTACCGAAAATGTCTAGAGCTTGCTTCTCAAATACAAGCGATCGATCAAACCGAATTGAAACAGCGTCGCTTCGAAGCATTGGTCAACGCTGGACATGATTTAGAGACTATTGTCGATGAGCTTCACAAATCTCGCTCACCAGAGACACTCTATTTTCTTTGGAGCCAAATTGGGGACAAGCAAGCTCGCCGGGAATTCCTCCAGTTGGAAGGCAAACCTGAGCTTGAAAACGCCGAAATGCAGTATGCACTCGCTACTTTTTATGTTCAACGGGATCGAGAAAAAGCAATCTATTTGCTCCATCGAACCTTAGAACTCAGCCCAAAAGGCAGTATCAACCTTGATGCTATCAAATCTCTTGCCAGTACCAACCAAATTCTCAAACAGAAAGAAAAAGCTTACATTTGGGCGATGGTAGGAAAAACATTCAATGTGCCGGTTGCTTCAGAGACAGAACTCAAATTGCTGTACGGGTTTGATCAAGAAAAATTTGATGCACTCGACGATATCGCCGAACAAATCGTTGACGCTATCAAAAATGGACAGTTTAAACCAGAGCTCATTCCTCTCGACTTTGCCAACTAACAAAATGTAATCATAAAACAAAGAGCGGTGATAAGTTCACCGCTTTTTCACTTTTTGTTGAAAATTAACGACACTGAATTAACACAAAATCGTTCACCTGTTGTTTGAGGTCCATCGGGAAAAACATGCCCTAGATGGCTATCACACACCGCACAACGGATCTCAGTTCGAATCATTCCATGCGTTAAATCTTCAAGATAGCGGATTGCAGTATCATTGATCGGTGCATCAAAACTTGGCCAACCACACCCCGAATCATACTTATTGTTGGAGACAAATAACGGGCTGCTGCAACAGGTACACGCGTACACACCTGTGTCACGATTATGTAATAACTTGCCACTAAACGGGGCTTCTGTACCGCGTTGACGGCAAACATAAAATTCATCATCTGTTAGTCTTTCACGCCAGTATTCATCAGGCTTAACATTATTATCAATCTTCGATTTCACTTACAAAACTTCCCTTCTTCTCAATATTGCACTGGTACTTTTTATGCCAAAAACTTGCATACTCCACTCTTTGTAGCACATACTTTCTCACCATGAAATGGTAGGTATGTGATTTCTAACTGCCTTAGAAGGCTAAAGTATTTTACGCCAACTGAAAGTAAACAGAAGCGGTATAAAG
>NZ_CAWNIB010000251.1:0-21420 GCF_963874405.1 Vibrio sp. V08_P9A1T1 | reverse complement strand
CTGGAAAATTAATAGCTTAATTCAATCCCTCGAACATATCTTGAGCACCCTACCTGTACTTTCTGTACTTTCTAAAAATCGATTTTACACATTGAACACCTCAGACATAATGTCGTTGTGATCCGCAAAACTTTGTTGGTTAGCGTGAGCCAACTGCACACTTGCTCTATTGGATTTAGCACGGTGAGTAGGAAGAAACGTGATGACACTGACATGACTAAACTGCACTTATATACCTACCAGCACCATCCATTATAACGACGGCCTCACCTATTCCTTTTTATAGGGGCATGCCGACCCAAATAAATACGCATATTCAAATCGCTGCGGCTTCACAGTTCGAGGTTTTGTGCCGTGCTCGGCCTTAAGTCAAATGGCATTTTGATCAAGAAATTATCCAGGAAATCCCAGGTGTTCAAGCGGGTAATAGTAGAATTAGGATGGTTTTTGTTGGCTCGCCAGCGTTTTAAAATCGGTGCTATTAAGGCTATCCATCGTGATATTTAACAATAGCTAGATAGCCTTAATGAGATCGTACTTTTCTTTAATTGGTATAAGGTTATTTTTAGGTGCTTAGGTTACCATTTAAACATGCTCTATCATGGTCAGTGCCTTACGTGAGACTTCTGCGGCGGCTTTAGGGTAGTTTTGTTTTTCAAGGCTATCGGCAAGATAAGCGTAATCAGATACATTGGCACGGAGCGATAACGCTTTTTCCAAATGGCTTTGCGCCTCTGCCCATTTTTGCTCTTTCATATACAATTGAGCCAGTGCGCTGTGTGCTTCGGCGTTACCACTATCCTTACTAATGGCTTCTTGTAACAATAAAATTGCTGGGTATCTATCTGGTAAATTGAGCTCTGCCAATAATGAATACAGTGCTGGCATTGGGTGTTTTTTCAATGTTTCTTTAATGACGGTAAATGCTTCCGAATCTGCTTTTCGTTGAATCAACTGTTCGATGAAGCATTGAGTTAAAATGACGTCGTTTTTAGTTTTCCTTGGGAGCTTGTCCCAATGATTGATTAAGCCTTCGCTACCTTGTTGCTGGACCACGTTTTTTAGTAAACCGTATTGTGCTTTTTGGTTCAGTTGTTGGCTCTCGTCCGCATTGATCTGTTTTGCTTTTTGGAGCTTAGGTAAAAGCTCAAGCAGCGGTTGCCACTGTTCTAGGTGCACGTATGTTGTCTTGAGTAAGTTGAGCACGATGGTGTTATTCGGATGAGTGGCTTGTAATGCTGATAGAGTGCTTAGCGCCAGCTCAAACTCTTCTTCTCGTACTTGCTGCTTGGCGCGAGTTAATTCAACGGCTAGGCCTGCATTACTTTGTTGACTAGCGAGATCTAAATAATAATCTCGTTTTGCTCTGTTACCCATTCCCTGCGCGGCTTCCGATGCAACAAGATAGCAGAGCAGCGGCATATCATGGTGGTTCGCCCAGCGAGTGACTTTCTTTTCTGCCTGCTTCCAGTCTCCCTCTAGAAGTTTAATGATACCTTCATTGGTATAACGGCGAGAGCGCTTTAACTTACGTACGCTGAACCAGTTTAATGTGTTTGAACTGGCGTAGAATGCTTTTTTGAGGAGATATTCTAAGCTAAATAATCCAGAGAGGAGTGCAATCACAAAGATCACTAAGGTGGTTACGCTCATCTCTATTGTTCTATTAGCTATAGAGATAAGAACATAACCTTGCTGGCCAGCATATTGGGTTCCGACAAATAAACCGGCCCCTAATACTACAAAAAGAAAGATGACTCTAAACATTACTTATCCTCCGTAACGCTCATTGGAGAGACTTCACGGCGTAGGCGTTCAGTGATGACATCAGCGAGTTCGTGCTGAGTTTCAAGTTTAACTGGATATTGCACTTGTATATTTTGTTTACTGAGCTGCAATAGCGCGTGATTAAACTGCTGCACACTCTGATCATCGGAATTAAAGAAGCTGGCTGACCATTTATCTGCTGTGCTCAGTGCCGTTGTATAAATTTCTTGCTGTTCTGCGTATACGGCTTTAATAGCGGTTTCTAATTTTGCTTTGAGATTTTCTTTTAGATAGAAGTGCTGTTCGGGTGACAGTAGCGGAATGGCATTACTGTCTCGAGTGCGGAAGGTAATGAAGTTCTCCGAGAAGTCTTTCAATGAGCTAACGAGATTATTTTGCCAGTCGTTAATATTTTCGGAAACTTGTGGTGCTGATTGCTGCTGAGTTTCAGGCAACATGGCATTGGCCAGCGGTAGAGTGTCAACTTGTTGCTGTAAGGTTGTTAAGCGTAACACTAGCCCTTCACGATCAATCAATGGGATGATTTTGAGCTGAGTAATGTCACGCGCCATGGCTTTGCGTAGCGGCACTAAGCTTGGGTCATTCAATTCAGCAATACGCTGATCAGCGCTTTCCATTAGCTTGGTCGCGCTGACGATGTCATGTTCCAGAAAAAGTTTACGGCCTGCTAGTTTCACTAAGTAGTCAGCTTCTGCTAGTAGCCAGTCGTTGGGACGGCGGCCTTTGATATCAGCTATCGCCAGTTGCAAGCTGTCGATACTTTTTTGCTGTTGATTCAAGGCTACGTCAGTTTTGTGAGTGAGTTGGTCCGCTTTGGCTTGTGTTTCTTGCTTTATTTGATTGATTTCAGCCGCGAGCTGACTTTGGGTTTGTGTTAATTGAGTCTGCAATGCGTTGATTTTGGCTTGGTAAACAGCGTCTTTTTGCTGCATTTGATAGGCTATACCACCACTGAAAATGATGGATAGGCTAATTGCAATAACAGAAAGTTTGATGCTGCGCTTTGCTCGTTTATCACTCTTTTCTTCAGGCTGAGAAGTGGGATCCTGCACGTAACTTTTTGGTGAATCAAGGTTATCCGTTGCGTCTTTTTCTGTAACCAGAGGAGGTGTGGCTGCTTTTTCAGGTTCAATATGCGGGTTATTATTTTTGCTTGTCATGCTTAGAGTCCTGTCTAGATTGGCTAATACTAGCCGCGAGTTCTGTATTGGAGGCGCTTCCCACGTTCGTGACGCACCCAAATCCCATGTGCAGCGCCTCTTGTCGAATTCGCTCGCTTGGGACAAAAAGAGCTAAATTTAGCAGCCAGAGTCGTTGTGAATCAGAGAATTGATCCATCATAAAATTGAGTTGACCTGAGCTGGTGACAACTAACTGAGTGACTTGCTGTTGCTGCCACAGAGATATCGATTCAGCGGCACAGAAGGTGATCGTATCGCGTCGATACACTTCCTTATATACCACATCAGCACCACGCTCGATTAAGCTGTCGTGGATGAGCTCACGTCCGCCATTACCACGCAAAATCATCACCTTAAGGCCCGATATTGATTGCAACTGCGGTAGGGCAAGCAGGTGTTCACTGTCACTTATCTGCGGATAGTGTACTTTTTGTTGGCTTAATTTGCTGAAAACATGTGCGGTTTTTTGACCAACGGCAAGGTATCTGGCGTCATTTGGCCAAAAATATCGGTGATCTTGCAAAAATTGATGACTGAACGTCACCGCGTTTTGGCTAACCGCAATAATAATGTCGCATTGCTGAAGTTCTGGGAGTAAATACGGGAGATCGGCTCCTGCATTAATCTGAATCAATGGATGGTGAACGGAGCGGATACCGAGATCCGCTAATTGTTGGCAAAGTTCAATCCCTTGATTTTCGGGGCGAGTGACCAACACCGTCATGCTTTATTCGTGCTCGCAGTAGAGTTTGGACAGAATATCTCGCGCTCCATCATTGAGCAATTGATGGGCAAGCGTGATTCCTAGTTGCTCGGCATCGGAGCGGTGGCCGCGAATCTCACCTTGTACAATCTTAGAACCATCAGGCTCACCGACTAATGCTCTTAACCAAATATGATCACCATCGAGCAATGCGTAGCTACCGATAGGTACTTGGCAACCGCCTTCTAATGTTAGGTTCATGGCTCGTTCACATTTCACGCGATCAGCCGTGTCAGAATGGTTGAGTGGCGCAAGCAATGCTCTTAAACGTTCGTCATCTAAACGGCATTCAATCCCGACTGCACCTTGCCCTACTGCAGGAAGCGATTGTTCTGGTTCAATAATGCTGCGAATGCGATCTTCAAGCTTCAAACGTTTTAAACCTGCTGCGGCGAGAATAATCGCATCGTATTCACCTGCATCGAGTTTTCCAAGACGAGTACCGACATTGCCACGCAATTCTTTAATCACAAGGTCTGGTCGATATGCTTTGAGTTGGCATTGGCGACGTAGGCTGCAGGTGCCGACGATGGCACCTTGAGGCAGTTGTTCAATGCTTTGATAGGTGTTTGAAACAAAAGCATCACGTGGATCTTCGCGTTCACAAATCGTCACTAGTCCAAGCCCTTGAGGGAAATCGACGGGAACATCTTTCATTGAATGCACTGCCAAATCGGCACGGCCTTCAAGCATAGCGACTTCCAACTCTTTGACAAAAAGCCCCTTACCACCCACTTTAGCTAAAGGCGTATCTAAAATGACGTCGCCTTTGGTTACCATGGTCACTAATTCCACTTCTAGGCCAGGATGAGCCGCTTGCAGCGCATCTTTAACATAATAAGCTTGCCAAAGGGCGAGCGGGCTTTTACGTGTGGCGATTCGAATGGGTGTTGCGTGAGTCATGATAATCCCGAGTGTAGGTAATGGATGGTTTAATCCTATCATTCCCGCTATGAAAGGTTTACTACTAGATCGTCGCTGTGAAGGATTGATGAAGAGATAGCATAAATTGGTCAAAATTGTGTGATTTATATCTCGTTTATATAATGAGCTATTACGACAAAGTGTAAATAGCTACGACACTATAGCCAAGGTCATTGGAGCGCATTGTAGGCATGCTCTGCCTGAGTGTGATATGCATTGAGAGGGCTTTACCAAATGGAAAGAAAATGTTAGATTGATCACGTTTTTTTGGTGCTTTAGAATAAAATATAATCAAAGCGCGTGTTAATGTTTCAACCAAGGAATCAACCTTGCAGGCTTACACCAAGACGTTAATTCAACGATTAGACAATCTCAACCAGCAACGTACCGAGCGTGCGCTGGCGCTTATGGATTTGCAAAGTCAACGTGTATTTCATTTCATTCCTGCATTACTGCACTTCAATCACCCGATTATTCCCGGCTACTACGATGCAAAAGTCCCTTATGGTGTCTATGGTTTTGAGCCTAACGACATCCAACGTCAGCTGGTTGAAGATACAGAACTCACCTTAGGTCAACCCTTACCGACCGCAGACACCCCCGCTATTCTTGCTCTGTATACCATGGGCAGTACCTCGTCGATCGGTCAAAGCACCTCGAGTGACTTAGATATTTGGGTATGTGTAGCATCGAGTATGAGCTGTGATGAGCGGGAAAGCTTAAGCAACAAATGTTTGTTGATCACTGATTGGGCAAAGAGCCAAGGGGTGGAAGCTAACTTTTTCTTGATGGATGAGCTACGTTTTCGCAGTAATCATTCTGAGCAGATGACAGGCGAAAACTGCGGTTCATCGCAACATCTCCTGCTATTAGACGAGTTCTATCGCTCTGCTGTTCGCTTGGCAGGCAAGCGTTTACTGTGGCAAATCGTGCCTCCTGAAATGGAAGAGTGCTACGACGAATACGTGCACGAATTGTGCAGCAATGATTACATTAATTGCAGTGAATGGATCGATTTTGGTAAGTTGAACCGCATTCCTGCTGAAGAGTATTTCGGCGCAAACCTTTGGCAGCTTTATAAAAGCATCGACTCGCCTTACAAGTCAGTGTTAAAAGCGATTCTGCTTGAGGCGTATTCGTGGGAGTACCCACACACGCAATTATTAAGCATTGATACCAAACGACGGTTTTTTACTCATGAACCTGATTTGTACAGTATGGATGCTTACTATTTGATGCTTGAAAAAGTGACGCGTTACCTTGAACGTATTGGTGATTCTGCCCGTCTTGATCTGGTGCGTCGTTGTTTTTATCTCAAAACGCATGAAAAGTTATCCCGTGAGCCGAGCTTAGGCTCAGTGGCATGGCGTCGAGAAGCATTAAGCCACATGATTCAGCAATGGAATTGGTCGGAATCTGTTGTTCAAGAATTAGACAATCGCCGTAATTGGAAAGTCGAACAAGTTAAAGTTGTCCACCATGCGTTGTTAGATGCGTTGATGCTGAGCTATCGAAACCTGATCCAGTTTGCGCGTCGTAATGACATCACCTCGGCCATTAGCCCACAAGATATATCAATCCTCGCACGTAAGTTGTATGCGGTGTTTGAGGTGTTGCCGGGTAAAGTCACACTACTGAATCCACAAATCTCGCCAGATCTGCACGAGCCGGATCTCTCGTTCATTCAAGTTCGAGAAGGGCGAACCAATAAAGCGGGCTGGTATCTGTATAAGCAGCCTCTGGTTGCCCATCGTATGATTGGCCAACCTTTCCTTGAGCATAATGAATACCTCAGTAAGCTGGTCTCTTGGGCCTTCTTTAATGGTTTGATCACGGAATCAACTCATTTGCATTCAGTAGTACGTGACGCACAGTTGGATATTGATAAGTTCTATCAAATGGTTAGCGATTTGCGTAATACCTTCTCGTTGCGTAAGCGGCGGCCGACCATGCAGGCCTTAGCGAGCCCTTGTGAAATCAGCCAACTGGCGATGTTCATCAACTTTGAAAATGATCCTACCGCGGAATTAAGCGGTAAATCGCTCAAAATTGATTTGAAAAATATAGATATTTTCAGTTTCGGATCTGAGCAAAAAAGCTTAGTCGGTAGTGTCGATTTAGTGTATCGCAACTCGTGGCATGAAGTACGGACTCTCCATTTTACTGGCGAAACGGCGATGCTCGACGCGTTGAAAACCGTGCTTGGCAAAATGCACCAAGATGCGCTACCGCCAGAGTCTGTCGATGTATTTTGTTACAGCAAGAGTCTGCGTGGCGTGATGCGCAACATGGTGTACCAGTTGCTGGCGGAATGTATCGATTTGCGTTTGAAACCGGTAGAGCAAGAGAAACGTCGCCGTTTTAAAGCGTTACGCATTGGCGATCAAATGTATGGTCTGTTTTTTGAACGGCGAGGGGTTTCGGTACAGAAGTTGGAAAATTCGGTAGATTTTTACCGCAGTATTTCAACCAACAAATTGAAAGGTTCACCGCTGTTAATGCTCGATCGCGATCAAGATTATCAACTGCCGGAAATCGTCGATGGTTTTGCTAGTGAAGGCTTAGTGCAGTTTTTCTTTGAAGATACCGATAAAGGCTTCAACATTTATGTGTTGGATGAGTCGAACCAAATTGAAGTCTATCACCAGTTCAGCGGCGAAAAAGATGAGATGATCACTAACGTCAACAGCTTTTATACCTCAGTGCGCGACGGTAACCCACTCTCCGCTAAACTTATTAACTTCAATCTGCCGCAGTATTATCAAATTGTCCACCCAGAAGAAGGGGAGAGTTATATTGTCCCTTATCGTAACGATTCGGCGCTCTATTCTCGTCCTTCAAAAGCGGTCAACGCTTAGTTCGGTAGCGCCAAGCCACACATCTGTCACTTGGCGTTGTTGCTTTACACCCAGTCGATCGTTTCGCCAGCGTGTTTTTCACATTCTTGTTTCACCATCGCAATCAATTCCAGCCCTGTTTTTGAACAAATCCAGTTTTGGTCGATCAGTTTGAAATGGAAACCGCCTGACTTTGATGCCAGCCAAATTTCATGCATTGGCTCTTGGCGGTTAATAATAATTTGGCTGCGGTCATCAAATTCTAACGTCATCACATTGCCTGAGGTCTCGTAATCAATGTCGGCACCTGCGTCGTCTATCGCTTGTTCAATGATTTCTAGCTGCTCATCGACAAGTTGGTGAAATTCAGTATCGTTCATCCTGTCTATCCTATTGCTTTTCCTGATTGTGGTGCGATTATAGGGGGCATTGACTCAATAATCACGACATGCAAAATGAAAAAATCAATCGCTGCACTTTTTATGTTGTCACTCCTTGCTCTCGCAGGGTGTGGTCAAACCGGGCCGTTATACATGCCAGCAGAGCCTGAGCAGAGTGAACAACCTCAGCCATAGTCATTGATTTAGCTTAAAGGAAACGAATTTTGGATTACTTCAATTATCAGGACGATGGTCAGCTTTGGGCTGAAAATGTCGCATTAACAGAGTTGGCTGAGCAATACGGCACGCCTTTGTATGTCTATTCTCGCGCTACTTTAGAGCGTCACTGGCATGCTTTTGATAAGTCGGTAGGCGAACACCCTCATCTGGTGTGTTATGCGGTGAAGGCTAACTCAAACTTAGGCGTATTAAACACGTTGGCGCGTTTAGGGTCAGGTTTTGATATTGTTTCGGCAGGAGAGCTAGAGCGTGTTGTGGTGGCGGGTGGTGACCCGGCGAAAGTGGTATTTTCTGGCGTCGGTAAAACGGAAGCTGAAATGAAACGCGCGTTGGAGCTCAAGATTAAATGCTTTAACGTTGAATCCGAGCCTGAATTAGCACGTTTAAATAAAGTGGCTGGCGAGCTGGGTGTCAAAGCACCGATTTCACTGCGCATCAACCCTGATGTGGATGCACAAACCCACCCTTATATTTCAACCGGTTTGCGTGACAATAAGTTTGGTATTGCTTTTGACCGTGCACTGGATGTTTATCGCTTGGCACAAAGCCTAGAGAATCTCAGCATTCATGGTATTGATTGCCACATTGGCTCTCAACTGACTGCTATTGCCCCTTTTATTGATGCAACCGATCGCTTACTTGCGTTAATTGATCAGCTTAAAGAGGAAGGGATCACCATTAAACATTTGGATGTTGGTGGTGGTTTAGGTGTGGTGTATCGCGATGAGTTACCCCCGCAGCCTTCCGATTATGCCAAAGCCTTGTTGGCGCGTTTGAGTAACCATCAAGATCTCGAACTGATTTTTGAACCGGGACGTGCTATTGCGGCTAACGCGGGCGTGTTGTTGACGAAAGTAGAGTTTCTCAAACATACCGAACACAAAAACTTTGCCATTATTGATGCGGCGATGAACGATTTGATGCGTCCAGCGCTTTATCAAGCTTGGCAAGATATTGTTCCTGTTGTGCCGCGCCAAGGTGAAGCGCTAACCTATGATTTGGTTGGGCCTATTTGTGAAACCGGTGACTTCTTGGGTAAAGATCGTTCATTGGTCTTGGATGAGGGAGATCTACTGGCGGTTCGCTCAGCAGGAGCTTACGGTTTTGTGATGTCTTCGAACTATAATACACGTACTCGCGTGGCGGAAGTGATGGTGGATGGTGCACAAACCCACCTTGTTCGTCAGCGTGAAGCACTATCGAGCCTATGGGCATTAGAGCGTATTCTGCCGGAGTAAATTGAAGCATTATGCATTTCCATTTTTCTAAAATGCACGGTTTGGGTAATGACTTCATGGTCGTTGATTGCATTACACAAAACGTCTTCTTCTCCCCTGATTTGATCCGCCGCTTGGCGGATCGTCATACTGGCGTGGGGTTTGATCAGCTATTAGTGGTTGAAGCGCCGTATGATCCGGAAAGTGATTTTCACTACCGTATTTTTAATGCCGATGGCAGCGAAGTTGAACAATGTGGCAACGGCGCACGTTGCTTTGCTCGCTTTGTGCGGATGAAAGGGCTGACCAATAAGTACAGCATTGGAGTCACGACTAAAAAAGGCAAAATGGTTTTAAATGTTGAAGAGGATGATCAAATCACCGTCAACATGGGCATACCAGAATTTGAGCCTAATAAGATTCCATTTCGAGCCAAACAGGCAGAGAAAACCTACATCATGCGCGTTGAAGAGAAAACCTTGTTCTGCGGGGCGGTGAGTATGGGCAATCCGCATGTGGTGACAGTGGTGGAGGATGTGACAACTGCTGAGGTTGAAATTTTGGGTCCACTGCTTGAATCTCATGAGCGTTTTCCAGAGCGTGTTAACGCAGGCTTCATGCAAGTGCTGAATCGCAATGAAGTGAAGCTACGTGTTTATGAACGTGGCGCGGGTGAAACTCAAGCGTGTGGCAGTGGTGCGTGTGGCGCGGTTGCCGTTGGTATTCTTCAAGGGTTATTGGCGGAAGAGGTGACAGTACACTTACCTGGTGGCTCGTTAGAGATCCACTGGCAAGGGCCGGGTAAGCCACTCTATATGACAGGCCCTGCGACTCATGTGTTTGATGGTCAAGTCTCTTGTTAGGGTTAAGTAAGATAAGGAATCGTTTTGTCACACGTTGAAGCGGATGCACTCACAGCCGAAGTTGTGGCTGAATATTTACGAGATCACCCAGATTTTTTCCTCCAGCGTTCAGAGCTGGTTGACAGGCTCTCCTTGCCGCACCATCAACAAGGTGCGGTCTCTTTGGTGCATGTACAACTGAATCGTCAGCGCCAGAGAATTGAGGAGTTAGAGGAAGAGATCACCGCCTTTATGTCATTAGCGGCCAATAATGACCGCACTTTCCACGAATTTATGGATCTACAAGAGCAGATCTTAAAATGTCATTCAATGCCGCAAGTATGTAAGGCAATAGAAAACAAAGCGCAAACCTTAGGTTTGGTAGCGTATATTCGTTTAGTGGCCTCGCCTGAAACCGATTATCAATTGACCCAAGAGCAATGGCAGCGTTTTGCAACTAACCATTTTAATGGCAAAAATGCTTATTTAGGGCGTATGAAAAAGTTGGATCGCCAAGCGTTATTTGGTGAACAAACCGCTGCGCCAGAAATGGGTTCGTATGTGGTGCTACCATTAGGTAAGCGCTCATCACAAGGCGTGTTAGCGTTTGCAAGTGAAGATGGCGGCCATTTTCAACCGAGTATGGATACCCTCTTTTTACGTCATTTGGCGTTAGTTCTCTCTCATTTAATTGAGACTCTACCTTGGCAACCGATTGAGCATGACCGAATCAGCCACACCTCTGCCTAACGGCTTACAGCAGCCCTTAACTCGCTTCTATGAATATCTGCGGAGCGAGAAAGGGTTGAGCTTGCACACCCAACGCAATTACAAACAACAGCTGGAAACCATGGCGCAGCATTTAGTGCAGATGGGGCTGAATCAATGGCAACAAGTCGATGCCGCTTGGGTGCGACAGCTTGCGAGCAAAGGGATGCGTGAAGGGATGAAAGCCAGCAGTTTAGCGACGCGTCTCTCTTCATTGCGCAGTTTTTTTGATTTCTTGATCTTGCGTGGTGAACTGACGGCTAACCCGGCCAAAGGCGTTGCAGCACCGCGTAAAAAACGCCCGTTACCGAAAAACTTAGATGTGGATGAAGTCGCGCAACTACTCGAAGTCAAGGATGATGATCCGCTGTCAGTGCGCGATCGCGCCATGATGGAATTGATGTATGGCGCTGGGTTGCGTTTAGCGGAGCTCGTCAGCATTAACGTAAAAGACCTGAGCTTTAGCCGCGGCGAGATTCGAGTGGTGGGTAAAGGGGATAAAGAACGTAAGGTGCCTTTTGCTGGCCAAGCCAAAGAATGGGTGGCGCATTGGTTGAAAATACGGACGCAGTTTGCGAACGCTGATGAGCAAAGCTTGTTTGTTTCAAAGCTGGGTGTTCGTATTTCGCATCGCAACGTACAAAAACGCATGGCCGAGTGGGGGCAAAAGCAGGCGGTGGCTAGCCATATTAGCCCACATAAACTGCGCCACTCTTTTGCGACTCACATGCTTGAATCGAGCAATAATTTACGTGCTGTGCAAGAGTTGCTGGGTCATGAGAATATTTCGACGACGCAAATTTATACTCATTTGGACTTTCAACATCTTGCGCAGGCCTATGACCAAGCGCACCCAAGAGCACGTAAAAAGAAACAGAGCGAGTAACGCATGCACTTTTATCGCAATATCGGCCCCATTAAAGCGATGAGCTTTGATTTGGACGACACGTTGTATGACAACCATCCAGTGATCCATCATGTTGAGCAGCAAATGGTCGTGTGGCTGCACACTCATCATCCGCTTTCCGCGACGCGTCCGATAAGTTGGTGGCAGCAACTTAAACAGCAACTGGCGCTGCAAGAGCCACTGCTCGGCCATGATGTCACTCAGTGGCGATTTAAGCAGATAGAACAAGGCTTAATTCAATTAGGCTATTCGCCGCAACTTGCTTTACAGGCTGCGCAGAATGCCATTGAAGAAGTGTTGCGGTTACGTCACTTAATCACGGTGCCAGAGAAGACGCACCGCGTGATGACCGAACTGGCAAAGCGCATGCCGTTAGTGGCGATTACCAACGGCAATGTTGACCCGTACAAAATTGGCTTGGGGCATTATTTTCAACAAATTTTTAAAGCGGGTCCCGATGGCTTGGCCAAGCCGTATCCGGATCTTTTTGACAAAGCGCAGGCTGCATTACAGTTACCTGCAGCCTCGATTTTACACGTTGGTGATCATCTGATAACCGATGTGCAAGGCGCAAAATGCAATGGTTTCCAAGCCTGTTGGTATAACGATCAAGGCCAAACCTTGCTCGCCAGTCGTAAGGCCAAAGTGTTGCCTGATATTGAAATCCATCAACTGGATTCATTACTGCAGCTTTAGGGCGTGACCGCTTTTATCCGCTTGAAAAGCCTTGAGATAGTAAGTGAAAAACGCGCGTAACTCTCTCGCATTATTTGGTTCTCCGAGAGAGTTGAGCAGCTCAACGCCCACTTCTAACGTGCATAAATGACCAGCATCTTGATTTCGCCTTAATCCATACTGAGAGATTTGATTTGGGGTGAGGTGTAGCTGCGGTAAATCGGATAACCAAGGGCTCTTATTGAGCATCTTCTTGGCTTCTTGCCATGTCCCATCCAGGATAATAAACACGATTTCTTGAGTGTCAGACGTTGAGAGAGATTGGTATTCGGTGAGCGATTGACTGCGCGTCGAAGGGAAAATAACCACAGCGTTTAACTTCTCATCTAGAATTCTCTTTTGTAATGATTTCGCCGTAGAGACTCGGTCCCAGATGTACACAGAGGAATTGGGCAAGCTACGCAGCAGCAGCTTGCCAGTATTGGTCGCTCGATGCGGTTCATTTTCATGCATCAGTAGTGCAATGCGCAGTTGGCTATCCAGTGTTGGTTGCAGTGAACAGAGGCATTGATAGCTAAAATGGCAAACTGGGCAAGGGCACGGTCTGGTCACTTATGGTGTCTCGATATTTTCAGAAAATAACGTTAAACCGCCATTGGCGATAGGGTAGAGTACATCGCCCACCTTCTCTTTTTCTGCTTTCAGTTGGTAACCAGTGCGAGTAAAGAGACGTTCAGAAAGCAGATATTGTTGCTGGTGGCGCGTCATGACAACTTGGATCTGATTTAGGTTTAATGGTTGCCAAAACCCCTTTTCAACGGTCGATGGCTGACCATCGTTGTAGTCATAATGAGTGCTAGCGGTATGATCCGCATTCAGTTGCAAACGAATCGTGAAATCCCTATTTTGGGTCGAAGTAGCATGATAAGCCCCAACCCATGGAAGCGTCGCATCACTATTACCTAAGGTGGCACACCCCTGATAGCTTTTCTCACCGACTTTCAAGGTGGAACTCCAGCCGTACAGCGAGTCACTCATCCCGTCACTGCACATTTTTTGTGTGAGGAGCAGCGAACCTTGATTCATTTGGTACTCACGCTTAGTTTCAGATAGCTGACTTTTTGTGATAGCGAATGTTTGAGTTTCACCGCTGATGGTTTGAAAGTTAAGGTTTTTCCCTTCAAAGTGGATGGACCATGATGGTTCGTTGCCAAAAGCGCGCGTCGGTTTGAGTGGTTGATTGCAGCGTTTAGGATTTTCAGCACTGAGCATATTGATGCTGGTCACGTTGAAACGTGCGCTGGAATCGGCATCGAAGCCTGTGCGGCTTGGCGCTGATAAAGTACCGATGAGCTCCCCATACAAAGGCTGATAAGGCGCGCGAGCCAAACTCAAGGCTTGCTGAGTCTGCTGTGGCGTCAGTGCTAGCCAATATTGTTGATTGCTACCACAAGGTGTAAAGGTTTGCGCCTCATGACCTACCACGACTTCTCCACGCATAATAAAGGGCTGTGCTTTGATTGAGCTGGGTTTATCCAAACTCGCCATCGGTACGGCTGGTGGCTGTGATGCGTTGTGTGTCGCACAGGCTTGCAGCATTAATGTGGTCAATAACAGCGCGGAACAGTGAAGCACTTTCATAGCAGACTCTTTTTGGGCAATGAAACGAGGCTAGATTATGGCACAAAGGCGCTGGCAAATTGAACTGATGGGTGTGAATTTAACAACCCGCGGACAAGAATCAGAGATAAATCGTGAAGCCGTTATGAACAAAAACACAGCGCTCAAATGGCGCTGTGTTTTGTGACCGCTCGTTACTGCAGGCTGCTGTTACAATAAATGTTCACGCAAATAGCGAGCCACGGCGTCTTCTGCATTGCTACCAATCACGGTGTTATTCGGCAGTGCATTGAACACTTTTTGATGCGATGTGCCCATCACCAAGCCTTTACCAGCCATCGACAGCATTTCCACATCGTTCATACCATCGCCAAACGCAATACAGTTATCTAGGGTCAGGTTTAATGATTCTGCAACGGCTTTGAGCGCATCCCCTTTCGACACTTCTGCTGCCATCACTTCCAAACACCAAGGTGTTGAGAAGGCGACGTTCAGTTTGTCGCCAAAAATATCGTTTAAGCGTTCTTCAAACTGAGCTAATAACTCATGATCTTGCGCTGGGTGGGTGAAGAATATTTTGGCGACGCCCTCGGTAGGTGCGTTATTGACATCAAATACTTGGTAGCTAAAGCCGGATTCTTCGTGGAAATCACGCAGCGTTTCATCTTCTTTATTCAATAACCACGATTCATCTTGATAGATGTGAACAAAAATATCAGGGTTTTGCTTAAACACATCAATGACGGGCTGTACCAATTCTTGCGGTACATTTTTACTGTACATCAGGTTGTCATGTTGATCGTGAACGCGCGCACCATTGGAAGTAATCATGTAGGCTGGAATGCCCGCTAACTGGCGAATACCCGCCACATCAACGTGATGGCGACCGGTAGCGAAGATGAAAGTAAAGCCTTTTTGGTGAAGCGCTTGTAGCGTTTGCTTGGTGAATTCGCTCAATTGGTGGTTTGGCGCAAGTAGTGTACCGTCGAGATCGGACGCCACGATATGAATCGCGTGCTCTTTACATTCGGTGGTCATAAAACCCTCATTATCATGGTCGATTTGGTTTGCAGATCGCAGATGGTGGAGAAACTTTGGTGTGGCCTAGTTTACGCCATCTTAAAGAGGAAAAAGAGGGTAAAACTCTCAATTGAAATTTCCTCTATTTGCTCAGTTCTAACACCGTGATTAAACCGTGTTCTCAAGAGATTGGAATTGCTTAAATAGCTCATCAAGTGCTTGGTTTCGATAGCGATCCTTTTCAAAAAAGAGCTCATGCTTTGCTCCTTCAATGATGACCAGCTTGCTAGATGGATTGGTTTTCGCCAGCTTAGTGACAAAGCGGATTTGATCCGCATTACTGACAATCTCATCCTGCCCTGCTTGCAAGATGAGTGTTGGTAACTTCACTTGACGAGTCATCAGTTGGCACAGCTTCGCTGCCATTAGCCCTTGCCATACCCAGCGCGTGCTAGGGCCGCCAACTTGCAATTCGGGTTTGCGTTGGTACAGGTCTCGAAACCATTGGTAACGCACCTGACTTTGACTTAATGGGTTAATCTCAAAAGGCTTTGCCGAATAGGCTTGATAGCCCGGCGCATAGGTTGGTTTGCTATACATCGCCGTCAGCACTTGGCTCAGTGTCATGGCGATAGGACGTAATTGCCATGGCATGTTGACACCAAACATTGGCGCGCTGAGCACCATAGCCGCAAATGGGTGTTGAGGGTATGTTTGTACATACCGGGTCGCAATGGCACCGCCCATCGAGTGGGCGACGAGAAAACGTTGTGCATAATGGCTTAAGTCAAAGTGCTCAATGACACGCTGCATGTCTAAAATGTAGTCATCAAATTCACCGACATGGCCGATTTGTGGATCGTCGATTAATCGATCAGAAAGCCCTTGTCCACGGTGATCAAAAGAATAAATATCATAACCTTGTTGGAAAAAATCATAAAATAGCTCCTGATATTTCCAGCAAGATTCAATTCGTCCGTTGACGACGAAGATCGCCTTTGAGTGTTGAGGCGAGGTAAGTTTGCACCAATAAAGTTTTGTTTTATCAGCAGATTTGATAAAACCTTCTTCTCTGGAGTGCCAGAAATCGGCAATCGTGGTATTGATCACTTGCTCAAAGAAAGACTCTTGAGTATAAGGTGGGGAGTTTGGACTCGTCTGATTCATAGATTATTCTTATTGGACAGATTCGAGGAATAGTTCATTTTTAGGCTAGATTAGTCTAGTTGAGAGGAATTGCAATGGATACTCATGTTTGGCTTGCCTATGTGGTGACCGCGATACTGTTTAGTTTGGCGCCGGGTTCAGGGACGGTCAATTCCATCAGCAATGGCCTTAGCTACGGTACACGTAAATCACTAGCCGCGATTGTGGGTTTACAATTGGGTTTGGCTTTTCACATCATGTTGGTGGGAGCCGGAATTGGTGCCTTAGTGGCACAATCAGCCATGGCATTTAGTGTGATTAAGTGGGTTGGTGCTGCGTATCTGGTGTGGTTAGGTGTTCAAAAATGGCGCGATCGTTCAAGTATGATGGCCAATGCAACGGCTCAAATGCAAACGAGTTGGTCTTTATTGCGTCGAGCGGTGTTGATCAACCTGACAAATCCTAAATCCATCGTCTTTCTGGTGGCGCTTTTTCCACAATTTATTGACCCAACCCAAGATCAGTTCATTCAATTGTTGGTGTTAGGCGTGACCACGGTAACCATTGATTCGATTGTGATGCTTGGTTACACCTCCTTAGCCGCACGCATGGGGCGCTTTATTCGTTCAGAGAGTGTCATGAGTAAGATTAACCGAGTATTTGGCTCGATGTTTATTGGTTGTGGAGCGCTACTAGCAGTGGCGAAGTCCTAAGATGGCTATGTCTCAATTATTAGTTGTTAATCACTAATGCATTATTCTTATGTCGCACGACAACCGATCTTAAATGCTAAGCAGCATACGCTTGGCTATGAATTGCTCTTTCGTGATGGGGAAAAAAACGCGTTTCCAGCGCACATTGAGTCGAATCGAGCCACGTATCGCTTGATCGTCGAAAACTTTCTTGCGGTGGGGATCAATCCTAATATTCCCAAATCACGTTGTTTTATTAATTTTCCCTACAAGAGTTTAATTCGCCGTCTGCCTTTAACGTTGCCGCGAGAACAAATTGTGGTGGAAGTGCTCGAAACCTGTGAGCCGACGGATGAACTGCTTGAGGCGATTAAAGAGTTGTATCGGCGTGGCTATCTGGTGGCGCTGGATGACTTTGTGTATGCGCCAGAATGGGAACGCTTTCTGAGTTATGTGCACATCGTCAAGCTCGATATTATGGCGCTGGGCTTAGATCACGCTTGCGAGTTTGTACGTCAACGTTTAGCGGAAGGCAGTAAGCGTCGTTATTTAGCGGAACGAGTTGAAACGGATCACCAGTTCACCGTGACACGTAATGCCGGTTTTAGCTTTTTCCAAGGTTATTTCTTTAGTAAACCAGAAATGATTAAGCAGCGTTATGTTGGACCAGAGCAGATTATCGCCTTAGAGCTGTTTCGAGAAGTTTGTAAGCCAAATGCTGATTTTGAACGGATTGAATACATTGTCGCGCAAGATGTAGCGCTCTCATACAAGTTGCTCAGATTCGTCAACACTATGTCTGATCGCTTATCCGTGCCGATTTCCTCTTTTCGTCAAGCCTTGGTCTATCTTGGTCAAGATAAACTCAAAACCTTTGTATCATTAGCCGTTGCTTCATTTGTCTCAGCTAAAAAGCCGAAAGAGTTGTATAACCTCTCTTTGCAACGTGCTCAATTTTGCCAATTAATGTCTGGGCATCCTTCATTTCGTCAACATCGCGAGCAAGCTTTTTTAATTGGTCTTTTTTCTGTGTTAGATGCCTTACTGGATATTTCAATTGAAGAGCTGGTTGCGCAGTTACCCTTGTGTGACGTGGTCAAACTAGCACTGCAAAAGCGTGAAGGACCCATTGGCGAGCTGTTGGCACTTGAGGAGTGTTTTGAGCAAGCGGACTGGCAAGGAGTGGAAAGCCATTGTGATCTGCTAGGGCTTGAATTAAATCAAGTCAGTGATGAGCTTTCGGCGGCGCAGCGCTGGAGTCAAGATATTCATCGTTTGCTGTAATAAATTTCGTGCGAATATAAAAACCGCCGTCATGAGCGACGGCGGTTTGCCCAAACTTAGGGTTTATTGCAGCCAAGCATTCAGCATCCATACCAGTTTCTCTTGTTCGCGGATGTAGTCACTCATCAGTGCTGAAGTGCCTTCATCTCCCGCCTGCGTCGCAATTTCAAGAATTTCTCGTTGCTGGTGGATCAATACACTGAATCCCTTAACCAATCCTTGCATGGTTTCTTGACCATTAGTTGCGTTAGTGTGTTCTGACACTTGTGCTGTTGCTAAATAGGCGCTGAAGCTATGCAACGGTTGATAACCTAAAGTCAAAACTCGTTCCGCTAACTCATCAATTTTGACCTGTATGTCAGTGTAAATCTCTTCAAATTTTGCGTGCAGTTCAAAGAACTCTTTTCCTTTGATATTCCAATGGTAACCACGAGTATTCATATAAAACACTTGGTAGTTAGCCAATAATTGGTTTAACGCTTGTGCAAGTTGTTGGCTTTGGTTGGTATCTAAACCGATCAAATTTGTTGTCATGTGTTCACCTCGTTGTCATGGATAAGTGATTTCTCTTGTTAAGCATTAGATTGCACCTTGAAGTGAACAAAATAAATTCGTTTTGATTGATTTATTCGATAGGTATTAGCTATTAATTATAATGGCATTAGTGATCCTTTACCGATAACTGACTTGCGGATTACATAGCCAACTATTTCAACTTTATAGTAGAAACCTTAAAACACTGTGGATAGGCACTATGACCAAACGAGTTATTTTTTTTGATTTATTGCGCTGTTTGGCGGCTGTAGCGGTGATCGGTATTCATGTGTTGGCCCCCTATCGGCAGCAACTCGGCGATATTCCTTTTGAGCAGTGGGTGGTTGCGGTTGGCATCAATAGTGTAAGCCGTTGGGCTGTGCCAGTCTTTATATTGATCACTGGAGCCTTAATGCTTAGTGATCGTCGCCCTTTTGATGCGCGTTATTATGTTCAGCGACGTCTTGGCAAAGTTTTGCTGCCATTTATCGTTTGGTCGCTCTTCTATGCTTATTTATCCGGCTGGAGTGCGAGTGGATTTGATGGGCAAGTTGCAAAGGCGGTGCTGAGTAACAGTACGCACCACGCAACGTATTACCATTTAGGTTTTTTTTATTACTTTATCCCACTCTATTTTGTGATCCCTTTTCTACAGCTACTGGTCCGAAGAGTTGATGATAAAGCGCTGTACGCATTAGTTGCCGTGTGGCTGCTGACGACCACCTTATTTTTATGCGGTATTGATGGCCCTTGGAGCAATGAGCTATGGCTGTTTGCTGGTTATTTACCGTTGGGTTACTTGCTCTATCAGAAGGTGCCACTCAACCGAGTAACGCTATGTATGGCGATTCTGCTTGGCTGTCTGGCACTATTGACGACGGTATGGATGGTGGTCAGCCACAGTGTCGCAGCGGGTGAGTATACGATTGGTCGCTGGCTCTCTTATAAAACACTGAACGTTGTGTTAGCCGCCAGCATGATATTTATAGTGTGTCGATATTTTGCTGAGAGATTGCCCGCTCGTGCTAAGCAAGTCGTAAGTGTGATAAGCCAGCACAGCTTAGGCATCTATTTATTACATCCCATCTTTCTATGGCCTGTAAAAGAGTATGGGTGGGATCAAGGGAATCCCGCATGGGTGATCCCGTTATGGATTCTCGTAAGCGGCGCAGGATCACTGGCGGTGAGTATATGGGTTGCTCGCTCTGCAAAAACACGTTGGTTATTACCTTAACGCTTGAGTGCAAAGTGTAGAAACTTGTGTCCGCAATAAGTCAGCATTCCTTGGTCGCCTGGGTTAAGTGCATGGTAATAATGCACGCCGACTTGAAATTCCCGCTTTGGGCCAAGTTTGCCTTTTTGGACGTAAATCCAGAACTCCTGATCCTCTTCCCCAGGGCGAGCATGAGGGATGACGATGGCTTGCTTGTCGATAATCGTGACATTAGCAGTGCGTTCGGGGGCGTTTTCGCCTTGCACATGGCGACGATAGAAATAGCTAAATACCCAAATAGCAGAGATAACTAACAAAGCGACAACGATAAGTAATGAAAGCGGCATGGTGAACTCCTTAGCGATGAAGGCGACATTTTAGCGTGCAACATATGGCAAAGGAGTGTTGCTTGCTACTAAAGCGTGAGTTTGATTGGTTTGACGGTTTTTTTTCCAGCGGATATCACATTTCCTCGGTAGGTTAGCGAGCAAAAATGCTCAACTATTCCGTGGGGAAGTATGATAAAAATAGATGGAGCGCCACCAGAGTTGGCACAGGAGGGCGATAATGTCAGATATTGAGAAAGTGGTTTTGCGAACGCGTCGATTGGAAAGCTTGTTGAGAGAGCAATATCACGCTGAGGGGAAGGGGTTACATCAATTGGTGACTAGCTGTGAAGAGCGTTTACCACATGATGTGGTGGGCAAGCTGAGGTTCATTGCCACTATTCGTAACAAAGTTGTGCATGAAGATAACTATCAGTTAGAAGATCGCAAAGCATTTCTTCGTGTGTGTGATGAATGTGAGAAGGAGCTGACTCCGCGCAGCGGTCGTTTTATTTGGCGTGTAGCCATTTCATTAATGACCTTAATCACGTTAGCGGCGCTTCTTTTTTACTATCTTCATTGGGAAGCCCTATCGAAACACGTCACAATGCCATAAATGGTATTAGGTTGTTTTACTCAATCGTTAGATAAAAAAAGAGGACACGAAAGTGTCCTCTTTTTTTATTGGGAATTAGATACTTAGTACATCATTGGCAGTGTCATTAGGCCTACGATAACCGCGATCATTACAAGTCCCTGTTTTTGAGATGAAGAAATCATAACACTGCTCCTTTATTCTGTGGTTTCATTCTATGAATATGAGAATAGCACTACTTTGTTTAGTTGATCAACCTCAATTTGATGAAGCATCCAAAATAACACCTTAACATCATCATATTCAGGGAATATTGGCAATGTTTAGTGCTTGTTTTGGTGTGTTTATATAATGTTCTTCTTGGTGCTGTTTTAATCTGTATTTATTTAATTCGTTGAATTTGTTTAATTTTATTAGGTTAATGTGATGTTGCTTGTATGGTTTTTTTTGGTTTTACTATCTTAGGTG
>NZ_CAWNIB010000250.1:0-62091 GCF_963874405.1 Vibrio sp. V08_P9A1T1 | reverse complement strand
ATATTTATAAGGGTATTTAACTAATGAAGCACAACAAAATCATCATCGCTATACACTGGGTTATAGCATTACTGTTCGTATTGCTGTTTTTAAGCGATTTATTTCGTTCATTCTCCGATAAAGGTAGCGAAATGCGAGTGTTATGGCTGAACTTACATGCATGGTTTGGAGTCGCTGTTTTTGGATTATCGATGATTCGTTTAGCCGTAAAACTAAGCACAACAGCACCAGCGCCAGTGTATGAAAGTGACCTTATGCAGAAACTGCTATATGGAGCGCATGCTGCCCTTTACCTCCTTACATTGCTTGTTCCAATCAGTGGTTATCTTCGTTTTGCAGGAAAAGGTCGGACATTAACTCTGGCAGGCGATGCTATTCCCTCATTGATAGGTAAGAGTGATTGGCTTTATAACATAGGGAAAACTTTACACGGTGAAGTAATGCAGGTGATTGTATTGACTGTTATCGGTGGTCATATCGCAGCGGCTCTTTATCATCACTTCATCGTAAAAGATCAGGTCATGGCACGCATAAAACCGTGATTAACTCGGTGATAAAAAGGAGCATAATTGCTCCTTTTTTAGCTAACTTTGGCTTACTATCGCTCTCACTAACTCTAAATCTTCTGGTGTATCTACCCCTGCAGGTGGTGCTTCTTTAGCAACGGCAACGTGAATTTTTTCACCATACCACAGTACTCGAAGCTGCTCTAAACACTCAATTTTCTCAAGTACACTGGGTTGCCAGTTGATATAAGTATTGATGAAACCAGCCCGATAAGCGTAAATACCAATATGACGTAGCAATGGCTGAATCACCGTTTGACCACCAGTTGCAAAATTGTCTCTATCCCAAGGAATTGTCGCACGGCTGAAATACAGCGCGTAACCCTCTTGATCTGTTACCACTTTAACCGCGTTAGGGTTAAACACTTCAGCTTGATCAGTAATTTCAACCGCTAAAGTCGCCATCGGCGCGCTACTGTTGGCTAAATTGTTAGCGACCTGCTTGATGATGCTCGGTGGAATGAGTGGCTCGTCACCTTGTACGTTAACAATAATGTGGTGATCGGCAATGCCCATTAATTTCACCACTTCGGCTAAACGCTCAGTACCGGACTCGTGATGTGATGATGTCATACAAACATTGCCACCAAACGCATGGACAGCCGCTTCAACACGAGCATCATCAGTAGCAATAACGACCTGCTCAGCTCCCGATTGTAACGCTTGCTCATAAACCCACTGAATCATGGGTTTACCGCCGATATCGGCCAAAGGTTTGCCAGGTAAGCGAGTTGACTGATAACGAGCAGGGATAACAACGGTGAAAGCCATTATCGCCCCTCATCCATCGTCATGCTGCGCGCTTCTGGCTCAAGCAACACAGGAATCCCTTCTTTTATTGGGTAGGCCAAACGATCTAATTTACAAATAAGCTCTTGATTTTCTTTATCATAAGTCAACTTACTTTTACATACAGGGCAAGCTACAATTTCAAGCAGACGGTGATCCATATGACTCCATTACCTCTTTTATTTTGTCCAAAATACGCCTTTCATCTGGCGAACTAAATTGCGCAGAAACGGGAAGATACCACCAGTTTTCTTGTGCAAAGGCCGCACATTTCACTGCGTCTTTTTCTGTCATGATGACGTTTGCTCCATGTTGCGCAAGCGCCTCTAATTCTGAATATTGATACTCTCGGTGATCCGCAAAACCTTGGGTCAATACCGTCTTTGCACCTAAAGCTTCTAATGTATTAAAAAAGCGCGTGGGGTAACCAATGCCAGCAAAAGCCACTAATGCAGGTAACTGGCTCACTGGCGCTTGCTGACCTGTCACTAAGTTCACGGCTAAGCTAGGTGAAAGGTGCATAGCCAATTCGCCGTATTGAGCTTGACCGCCATTAGTCACAATAAAGTCAACTTCCGCTAACCGAGAGAGTGGCTCTCTTAACGGACCTAAAGGCATGAACTGCTCATTACCGAAGCGACGAACGCCGTCCACGACTGCAAATTCGAGATCACGCTCCAATGCATAGTGCTGAAGGCCATCATCAGTGATGATCACATCAACACCCAACGGAAGCAGGGCTTGCACTGCTTGTGAGCGCTTTGGTGCAACAGCAACCGGAGCCCCCGTGCGCTGGTGAATCAATTTAGGTTCGTCACCGCAGTGAGCGGTTGGCGTATCACTTTGCAGCACTAATGGATAAACCGGAGCTTTACCACCATACCCACGCGAAACAACTCCTGGTTTGAAACCTTGTTCTTGTAAAGCTTCCACTAACCATACAACCAACGGTGTTTTACCATTACCACCCGCCGTAATATTACCCACCACCACCACAGGAACGGGAGCCTTATAGCGCTCTTTTTTGTTCGCTTGGAATGCTCGCTTACGTGCTTGACTGACCAACCGAAACAAGACACTCAGTGGCCACAACAGTGGCCACAACAAAAAACACGCTGGGTGATGTCCGAACCAGATTTTTTCAATCACTGATTAGTCACCAAATTGAATTCGATGTAGTTGGGCATACGCCCCATCCTGTGCAATTAACTGAGCATGATGACCACGTTCGATAATTTCACCCTCATCGACCACTAGAATTTCATCGGCTTCTTCAATCGTCGACAAGCGGTGCGCAATGACCAATACTGTTTTATTCTTTTGTAGCTCTTCAAGTGCTGATTGAATCGCTCTCTCAGATTCTGTATCCAACGCAGAAGTCGCCTCATCTAGGATAAGTACGGGTGCATCACGTAATAACGCTCGTGCAATCGCTACTCGTTGACGTTGACCACCCGATAAACTGGCTCCATTCTCACCAATCATGGTATCCAAGCCATCAGGCATGTTATTGATAAACTCCATGGCATGAGCAAGCCTAGCCGCGTGCTCAATTTGCTCACGCGTATACTCATTTTCTGCCGCGTAAGCAATATTATTGGCAATGGTATCGTTGAAGAGGTGAACATTTTGCGAAACCAGCGCAAAGTGGGTGCGCAAGTTCTTCAGTTTATAATCGCGAATATCATGATCATCTAGATAGATAGCACCTGAATCGACATCATAAAAACGAGTCAAGAGGCTCGCGATAGTACTTTTCCCTGAGCCGGAACGCCCAACAAGCGCGACCGTTTTACCTTGAGGAATCTCAAAACTCACATGAGACAGCGCTGGTTTTTCTTTACCTTGATAAGTAAAGGTCACATCCTGAACTCTAACGTCACCACGTACTTTTTCGGCTTCAAACTGGCCAGTGTCGCGCTCGGTTTCTAAATCAATCAGCTCAAATAATGTTTGGCTGGCCGCCATACCACGTTGGAAATCGGAGGTAACACTCGTTAACGCTTTCAGTGGTCGCATCAAGCCAAACATTGCCGAGAACACCACCGTAAAAGTACCTGGTGTTAATTCGGCACGGATAGAATCAACGCTGGCTAAAAACAGCACAGTGACAAGTGCTAAAGAAGCAATCATTTGAATAATAGGGTCAGCAGTGGACTGCGCCGCAACCAGCTTCATTGTTTGTTGACGCATTTGATTGCTGACATGGTCAAAACGTTTACGCTCTACGTCTTGTCCACCATAGCTCAGTACGACTTTGTGCCCTTTTAGCATCTGCTCTGCTGAAGAGGTCACATCACCCATGGTGGTCTGCATCCCTTTTGATATCTTGCGAAAACGTTTAGAGACAATGCCAATCCCCATCGCAACCACTGGCGCAACCACGATTAATACCAAAGATAACTGCCAGCTATTCCAAAACATCAAGGTCAATAGGCCGATGATACTCGCACCTTCGCGAACAATGCTGACCAATGCACGACTGGTCGCCCCAGCCACTTGCTCTGAATCATAGGTGATACGTGATAATAGACCACCCGTTGATTCTCTATCAAAAAAACTGACAGGCATGTGCATGAATTGACTGAAGATTTTTCGACGCATCAACATCACAACATTGCCAGAAACCCAGCTCAAGCAGTACGAGGAGACAAAGCCACTTAAACCACGTAGCGCCATCATCCCCAAAATAATAAAAGGCAGCACTCGCAAAAAATCGGATTCCGCATTACCAAATCCTTCATCTAGAAGAGGCTTAAGTAATGACACCATATAGGTGTCAGAGACCGCATTGATAATCAATGCGACAACCGCAACTGCTAGGCCAGATTTATATAGGCGGATATAAGTCCACAGGCGTTTGAAGGTTTGCCAAGTGGTTTCGTCAGTATTGAGTGACATAGAAATGCTTTGTTTTTAAGAAAATATTGCACTCATTCTACCTCGTTACGGAGCATCTGCCTATACCAAGCCTGAGAGTGAGAGATACGCAAGCTGCTAACTTGATAATTCTGCATGCCAAAAATAACGCTAATTTGCCCTGCTTCACCCGTATCCAACCAGTTTGCTCCATGTTGTTGGTAGCGTTGAACAACCTGTGCGGAAGGTAATTGCCAGCGTCCGCCTTTGGCGAGCGAGGCAATAGCGACCTCAGGATTCACCTTACTAATCAAAGCAACAGTAGAAGATGTCCTACTACCGTGGTGTGGTACAAGCAGGATATGACTTTGTAAGGATCGCTCTGTTCGCGCAAGTAACCACTCACTCATAGCATCCACATCCCCGGGTAAAAGCACTGAAAAACCGGTATTTTGGTCAAAGATTCGAATCACGCAAGAGTGAGGATTGTAAGCCCGCGCTACAGTTTTTGGTGGCCAGATAACATCAAAAGAGAGTTGTTGCCACTGCCATTGTTCGCCAGCAATACAAGGTTGGTAACCCGCTATCGTTTGACTAGCACGTTTCCATTTGGGCTGCCAAACACGCTCAACTTCCGCTCTTCCACCTGCATGGTCGTTATCCAAGTGACTCAAAATCAACCCGTCTAATTGCGTAGCTCCCCGTTTGTTTAACACGGGGGCAACTGTTGCCTGGATGTGATCACCGCCTTGCCAACTTGCACCAGTATCATAAAGCACGTAGCGTCCTTCTTTTTCGATCAACACCGCCAACCCATGCCCAACATCTAACACATCAATCCGCCAACCTGTTTTTATCGGAATGGTGAGCCAAGAAACCATCACAATGAGGCTGTAAACCGCAAGTGCAAAACGCGAGATCAACGGTGAAAACACAAACAGCAACAGAGCACTGCTCAACAGAGCCAAAACAGACCCAGAAATAGGAAACCAACTGAGGCTTGAATAATGTATTGACCAATCAACTGGAATGAGTAATTTGGCCACCCAATGCCACACCATAGGTGCGCCATCAAAAGTCAAAACCGTACACACTAAAGCAACAAAGATCGCCGGAACAACCACAAAACTGAACCAAGGAATAAACACTAAGTTATAGAGCGCCGCACTGGTACTGACCCCACCGAAAAAATAAGCGGTTACCGGAAGCATACACAGCACTAACCCAATCTGCATCGTCAATAAACGCCATAAAAAAAATCGATTAGTTTGAGGTAGAGAAAGTTGGTAGAACACAACCGAGACAGCAATAAAGGACATCCAAAAGCTACTGGATAACGCAGCAAAAGGATCGATAAGCAGCACCGCCGATAACGTCATAAGCAGTCGCTGCAAAGTATTGATACGGACATTGAGGACAATCATCGCCACATTGAGCAAACACATGATCAGCGCGCGTTGAGTGGGCAAGGTAAAGCCAGCCAACCAAGCATAGCCTAGTGCGCACAAGCTTCCTACGACGAATGGCGACCACCCCATGCGATGATGCAAACGCATCAATACGAGCCCAAGGCTATAACCAAAACCAAACGCGATGCCAATGTGCAGACCAGAAATGGCAACCAAATGAATCAGCCCACTGTCTCGTAATGCTTTCCACTGTGCCGTTGAAATATCACTACGCTCACCAAACGTAAGCGCCATTAAAATACCAAGATTGGGATCATCAGCGAGCCAGGTTTTGATCTTCTGGTACCATTGTGCTCGCCATTCTGGCAATGATTCAATGCGATAAGACTGTCCATTATTAACCGTTGCACGAGCCACAATACCTTGGCTCAAAGAGTACGCCTCTGCATCAAACCCGGTCTCATTTAACCGACCAAAGATAGGTTTTACTGTGATGGAGAATTCAGCCACGTCACCATACTTCAACGGTAAAGGAGCAATTAATCGCACCTTGGGCCGCAAAAAAATGCCTAAGGTTTGACCATTGATTGATCGAATCGAAATTGTTCCTTCATAACCATGAGTAATTTGTCTAAAAAAGCTGTTAACCTGCCCGTTTATGGTAATATTCGAACCTGTCTGAAAAATAGTGTTGGACTGCTCACGTAATAAGTTCCCGCTGATCACAATGACCATTAAAGCCATTGTTACTCCTGAGAGAAAGCGCAGTTTTCTATAACCGACAGAGAGTATAAGAATGGCGAATAGAGGCATACTCCATTTCCAATCTGGCATCCAAGGCCAATAAGAAGCAGAAATGGCGGTTAGCGAAAACGAAGCTAGGGTCCAGTAATTAGATAAGAGAGTCATGTCACGATGCCAAGAAAGTTCATCAAACGTTTTATGCCTAACCATGAAGTGATTAAGCGTCAGAAGGCATTAAAAATTTTTGGCAATGTGCTGTACAACCCCAATTTATGGTGTTTGAACCGCCGCTCAGCAGCGGGCGCCTTCGCCGTAGGTTTGTTCATGGCTTTTGTTCCACTTCCGAGTCAAATGATCATGTCCGCTGGCCTTGCCATTATGTGCGGCGTCAATTTACCGCTCTCTGTAGCCTTGGTCTGGATTAGCAACCCCATCACCATGCCAGTGCTGTTCTACTTCGCCTACAAGCTTGGCGCATGGGTAATGCAAACACCACCACAACCATTTCACTTTGAACTCTCTTGGCATTTTATCATGCAACAAATGAGTACCATTGGTCCGCCATTCCTTTTGGGGTGCATGATGTGCGGAGTGATATCCGCCATAATCGGCTACTTCGGCATTCACGGTTTATGGCGCTATTCTGTCGTAAGAAGCTGGCAAAAGCGCCAAGCGAGATAAAAGCTTCAAGAGATTGAGACTGGTTATACAACTGAGCATGTAAAACGATGTCGCATGATGTTGAAAAAGGACCAAGTGGTCCTTTTTGTTTGCTAAAAATAGCTCAATGCTGATGAACGAAAAGAATCCGAGTTGAGATTATTTAGCGCTAAGCACAGACGCCGGGTTCAGTTGACTGGCCCTAGAGGCCGGATACCAAGTAGCTAGTAGGCTCAACACAATCGCCGTGGAAGAGACAAGCACCACATCCGATAGGTTCACTTGTGATGGCAAAAAGTCGACAAAATAGATATCACCAGACAAAAACTGATGGCCGACTAATCGTTCTAATCCTTTGATTAACGCTGTTAAATTCCACGCAATCAACACACCTAACACGCCACCTATCACACTGCCTAATACACCAGAGAAAACACCCTGCCAGACAAAAATTCGTTTTACTAATCCATCGCTCGCGCCCATAGTGCGCAAAATGGCGATTTCAGCCGCACGATCTTTGACCGCCATCATAAGTGTTGAAACGATGTTGAAGCTCGCCACACCAATCACCAACACCATCACCAAATACATAATGGTTCTGACTAGCTGAATATCACGGTACAAAAAGCCAAACTTTTGCTGCCAACTGCGTAGATAGACGTATTGATCAAGCGTATTGCCGACCTCTCTTACAATTTGAGTTGCATTTAATACCTCTGAGACCTTGATAGCAACGCCCGTCACTCGCTCTCCTAATTTGGCGTAAGCTTGTGCATCTGCCAATGGCACTAATGCAAGGCTGTGGTCAATTTGGCCATTGAGTTCCAAAAGCCCTGAGACCTTGACGCGCACGCGCTTTGGCGCTTGAACTTTAGCGCTCTCATTCGCAGAGGGGATCATCAAAGTGACATAGTCACCGACTGCCGCGCCCAATTTATCCGCCACTCCTTTGCCTAAAATGACCTGTTGCTGACCTGCGACAAAACCTTGCCATGCATCGGAAGAGACAAATTGAGATAAACGCGACACGGCGCGCTCCATTTGCGGATCAATTCCACGCACCTCAATCGCTTTCAGTTGTGCGCCTTTCTCTGCCAGCGCCGTCAATTTTACATAAGGAGCGGCCGCTTCCACTTTTGGATGCTGCACGGCTTGCTTGACTAATGACGACCAGTTCGCGATGGGTTGTTGAACCCCTTCAAACTCTCCGTGTGCAATGACAGATAACACGCGGTTCTGCAGCTCTCTCTCAAAACCATTCATCGCCGACAAACCCACGATGATCACCGCAACGCCCACAGCGATACCGATAATGGAAGAGAGCGAGATAAACGACACCATTTTATTACGCTGCTTTGCCAGGCTAAAACGCCGACCAATCACTAACGAGAGCGAGGTGAACATCTACGATGCCTCCACATTAGTCAACAAACCATCTTGCATGTGCATCTGTCTGTCCATTTTTGCAGCAAGTTCGCTATCATGCGTTACCACTAAAAATGCCGTGCCAAACTCTTGATTCATTTGACGCATCAAATCATAAATCGCCAGCGCCGTTTTGTGATCAAGGTTGCCCGTAGGCTCATCGGCTAACACCAAATCGGGTTGATTGACAAGCGCTCGCGCAATCGCTACCCGCTGCCGCTCTCCACCAGAGAGCTCAGAGGGTCGATGAGATAAACGATGTCCCAACCCCACTTTTTCTAACAGTGCTTGCGCGGCCTGTTTAGCACGCGATGCTTTTTGGCCACCAATAAGCAACGGCATGGCAACATTCTCAAGAGCGGTGAAATCGGCTAATAAATGGTGGAACTGGTACACAAAACCCAAATGTTGATTGCGAATGTTCGCTTGTTTATTGGAGCTTAAGCTCGATAAATCCTGACCTAAAAACGACACTGAACCTTCGGTTGCCTCATCTAGTGCACCCAGAATGTGTAATAACGTACTTTTCCCAGATCCAGAAGTCCCAATAATTGAGACTAACTCCCCCGCTTGAATGCCAAAACTGACGCCTTTTAGCACTTGAGTCCGTAGCTCCCCTTCTTGGTAGGTTTTGCATACGTTATGGCATTGTAAAAGGTTATTCATATCTTAAAGCCTCGGCAGGTTTTACGGATGACGCGCGGTAGGAAGGAAACAGTGTCGCGAATAAGCTGAGCGTGATGGCCGCTATCACCACCAACATAATTTGCATGGGGTTAATCACTACGGGCAGCGTTCCCCCCACAGAGAACAGCGCTACACCCATGCTTTCTAATAATCCATTGAGGTTATCCGCCAGCAATACGCCTAACACACCACCGACAAGCGAACCAATCACTCCACTACTCGCGCCTTGAACCATAAAAATGGCCAGTACTTGTTGATCTGTCATGCCTTGCGTTTTCAAAATCGCGACCTCAGCTTGTTTTTCCATCACCACCATGATCAACGCGGAAATGATATTGAAAGCCGCCACGCCAACAATCAACCCAAGCATCAAACCCATCATATTTTTTTCCATGCGAACAGCTTGGAACAACTCGCCACGCTGATCTCGCCAGTCACTCCATTGCCATCCCTCAGGCAAAGGTGCGCTAGCTAGGTCTGCAACGACAAAAGGATCATCAAAAAAGAGCCGCCATCCCGACACAGTATTTGATGGTAAACGAAGCAATCGCGCTGCATCTTTGATGTGCGTCAGCATCAGCTGTCCATCCACATCAGACCCCGTATTGAAGATGCCTGCGACTGTAAAATTACGCTGCGCAGGAATACGACCTAAGGGGGTAAATTGGCTAGCTGAAGTGACCATCAAACGCACTTTATCGCCAATTGTCACGTTGAGCGCCCGCGCCAATGAATGGCCAAGGAAGAGTTGATATTCGCCCGGCTTGAGCGCACTCACTTGACCCGCAATCAAGTGCGCCGCAATCGGATCATTTTGATTCGGTTCAATTCCCATCAACAAACCTGCGGCCAGTTGCGATGAGCTTTGAACAACCGCTTCACTGCGTACAATCGGTTCAGCCGCTCTGGCGCTAGAGATCTGGCTAATGAATTGAGGCACATCTTGCGTGAGCAAAGTGCGATCGCCGTTTTGCGAAACTACAGCCTGAGGCAACACACCTAAAATTCTATTTTTGAGCTGGGATTCAAAACCATTCATGACCGAAAGCACCGTCACCAGTGACATCACGCCAATGGTTATCCCCGCCGTAGACATATAAGAGACAAATCGACTGAATCTATCACCGGATCGCCCACGTAAATAACGCAAGCCGATGAACGCCGAAATAGGATGAAACATAAGAAAAACCGCCTAAAAGTGATGCTCAGTACTGTAACGAGAAACGGTGGAAGGTTGTAGCTTTAATTTGCCAAAAATCGGTTAAATAGACTCGATAACAAGGACATACCTTGATTAGTTCGCCGGTATGACGATAATCAACAAAGCGATGAGAAGGATGCCTTTATGACCGAGCAAGAATTTTTTACGGTTCACTATGGACTGACAACCAATATTGAACTTTTAGACAGCACATTTATGCTACCTTCCCAATCAATATTTGAAGCGGAGATTCCTGCCCCATTTATTGTGGCCAGTGAGTTTAGCCAATTGGATGCACTCACCGAAAGTGCACGACTAGAACTGAAAAATAGTGATTTCAAGCACGTCGTTCAGTTACTTGATACTCAAAATTCGAAACTGAATTTGTTGCTGACCTTTATGTTATCACAGCAAGATGAGCCACATTCACGCTTCATCACCAGCACATTTGGGGCCAGTCGCTTCTCACTTCGTTATCCAAACGCACTAGAAATTGGTACCCAAGCCCGCTGTAAACTGTTTTTGGACCACCCTGCAGCCGCTATTTATTGCTATAGTTCGGTGATTGATTGCCAAGCGGACGAGCAACACTATCTCATCACGATGAAATACGATTTACTGCGAGATACTGACCAAGATCTCTTGATTAAAGCCGCACTGTACCAGCAGCAAAAATTGCTGCGTCAACGCTCTTTAGACCGAAATAAACCATAAGCGTTCTCATGACTACACACTCTTTACTGACTCTGATTAAACCTGCTGGCGCGGGCGACAAAAAACACATTGGTAACCTACGTGGTGCAAGCCTTGCATTGGCAATTGCAGAGCTGGCCAACCAGCATAATAGCCACACTTTACTGGCTGTACCTGATCCTCAAACCGCCTTAAAGCTGCAGCACGAAATTGAGCAGTTCAGTGACGCCGAAGTGGCGCTGTTTCCTGATTGGGAAACTTTGCCTTATGATAGTTTTTCGCCTCATCAAGAGATCATTTCTGATCGCATCGCGCGCCTATATCAATTACCGAGCTTGAAAACAGGCATTACCATTGTGCCAGTGAGCACCATATTGCAGCGTCAGACGCCGCGAGAATTTCTGCTACAGCATACCCTGATGGTTAAAACTGGCGACCAGTTTTCCTTAGATAAACTGCGTCTTCAGCTGGAAAAATCGGGCTATCGTCATGTTGATCAAGTGTTTGGCCCAGGCGAGTACGCCAGCCGAGGTTCGATTCTTGATTTATTTCCAATGGGCAGCAGCGATCCTTATCGCATTGATTTTTTTGATGATGAAATCGACACCATACGCACCTTCGATCCTGAGAATCAACGCTCAATTGAAGAGATCAGTGAGATACGCTTGCTACCTGCCCATGAATTTCCCACCACAGAAAGTGCAATTGAAGATTTTCGCACCCGCTGGCGTCAACGATTTGAAGCACGTCGTGAACTAGAATCTGTCTATATGCAAGTCTCAAAGGGGGTTTGGCCAGCCGGTATTGAATACTGGCAACCGCTATTTTTTGAACACACCGAAACCTTGTTCGATTATATCGCGCCAGAAAGCCAACTAATTGTCGTAGGAAATATCGAAACAGCGATTGACCAGTTTTTAACCGACGTCGAATATCGTTACCAGCAGCGTAAAGTTGACCCTCTTCGCCCGTTACTGCCGCCTCATGAATTGTGGCTTAAAAAAGATGAGCTTTTCAGTCTTTTCAAAAACGTGGCTCAGCTCCAACTCAGTGTAGAACCGATTTCAGAAAAGCAAGGGCGGATCAATTTAACGGTCAGTGCATTACCCGACTTGGCGGTCATGCATCAAAATAAAGAGCCTTTAGCCGCCATCCGGCAATTTAGTGAAAGTTTCACTGGGAAAATCATTTTTTCCGTCGAATCAGAAGGCCGTCGCGAAGCATTACTAGAGCTATTGCAACGCGTAAAACTGCGCCCTATCGAAAAAGAAACCTTCCAGCAAGCGTGCCAAGCAAAAGAAAAACAATGTCTCGTATTAGGGGCATCTGAGCACGGCTTTATTGATAACAATGCCAACTTAGCGTTCATCTGCGAGAGTGATTTACTCGGTGACCGTGTCATTCTTCGCCGTAAGAAAGACCGTAAAGTCACCAATAGTGACGCTGTCATTCGTAACTTAGCCGAACTAAAACCAGGGCAACCCGTTGTTCATATTGATCATGGTATCGGCCGTTATCTCGGGTTACAGACGCTTGAAGCGGGTGGCATGATGACCGAATACGTCACCCTTGAGTATCAAAACGAAGCCAAACTTTATGTCCCTGTCGCTTCATTGAATCTCATTAGTCGTTACTCTGGCGGCGCGGAAGAAAGCGCACCATTGCATAAGCTCGGGGGTGAAGCATGGACCAAGGCACGACGAAAAGCGGCCGAAAAAGTCCGCGATGTCGCTGCAGAGCTGCTGGATGTTTACGCCAAGCGAGAGCTCAAACCAGGCTATAAGTTCGCTCTGGATCGTGGCCAATACGCGACCTTTAAAGCAGGTTTCCCATTTGAAGAAACCGATGATCAAAATACAGCTATCAACGCCGTGCTATCGGACATGTGTCAGAAAAAAGCGATGGACCGATTAGTGTGTGGTGACGTTGGATTTGGCAAAACAGAAGTCGCCATGCGCGCCGCCTTTGTTTGCACCGACAACAATAAACAAGTGGCCGTATTAGTGCCGACAACCTTACTCGCACAGCAGCATTTTGAGAACTTTCGAGACCGATTCGCTAACCTGCCGATCCGTGTCGAAGTTTTATCACGCTTCAAATCAGCAAAAGAGCAAAAGCAGATTCTACAAGATGTCGCCGACGGCAAAGTCGACATTTTAGTTGGCACGCATAAACTGCTTTCCAGCGAGCTAAAATTTAGCGATCTTGGTCTTTTGATCGTTGATGAAGAACACCGCTTTGGTGTTCGCCAAAAAGAAAAAGTGAAAGCGATGCGTGCTGATGTGGATATCCTCACGCTAACGGCAACGCCGATTCCGCGCACGTTAAACATGGCGATGAGCGGAATGCGCGATCTATCGATTATCGCCACACCACCCGCACGACGCTTAGCCATCAAAACCTTTGTGCGCCAGCATGATGACAATACGATTCGAGAGGCTCTATTACGTGAAATCATGCGCGGTGGACAGGTTTATTTTCTACATAACCAAGTAGAAACTATCGACAAAGTGGCCGCCGATTTAGAAAAGCTGGTCCCTGAAGCTCGTATTACCGTCGCCCATGGACAAATGCGTGAACGTGAGCTGGAAAAAGTGATGAACGACTTTTATCACCAACGATTCAATGTATTGGTTTGCACAACCATCATTGAAACCGGGATTGATGTCCCAACCGCGAACACCATCATTATGGACCGAGCAGATAACCTTGGCTTAGCGCAGCTACACCAACTTCGTGGCCGAGTAGGACGTTCTCACCATCAAGCTTATGCTTACTTACTCACTCCACATCCTAAAGCCATCACTAAAGATGCCGTGAAACGTTTAGAAGCGATTGCATCTCTTGAAGATCTTGGAGCCGGTTTTACTCTAGCAACGCACGATTTAGAAATCCGTGGAGCGGGTGAATTATTGGGCGATGAACAGAGCGGTCAGATCCAATCGATTGGTTTTACTCTCTATATGGAGATGCTAGAGCAAGCGGTTGAAGCATTAAAAAATGGCAGAGAACCTTCTCTTGACGATTTGCTTCGTGAACAAACCGAAGTAGAAATGCGTTTGCCTGCGCTATTACCCGATGATTACATTCCTGATGTAAATACTCGCCTCTCCATGTATAAACAGATAGCGAGTGTCGCTAGCCGAGATGAGCTCGCCGAGCTCAAAGTCGAGTTGATTGATCGCTTTGGTAAATTACCTGATGCTGCAAATAACTTACTCGGCGTTGCTGAAGTCAAAATTGATGCTGCACGTATAAAAGTGAAGAAAATCGAAGCGCATGAAAAAGGTGGCTACATTGAGTTCTATCCAGATGCTGACATTAATCCCGTCTTTTTGGTTAGACTTCTGCAATCACAACCGAAAAAATTTGCAATGGAAGGGCCAACTAAGTTTAAGTTTGCTGTACCATTAGCTGATAGACGTGAACGAATTCAATTTGTGTCGAGTATGCTCAGCGAATTCCAACAAAACCTGATGCCTAGAGCATAAATTACGCACAAAAAATGATGGAGCCATAATGAAAAAACTGATCCCACTCCTACTTTTGCTTATTTCGATGCCAAGTCTGGCACAACGGCAATTTGACATAGAAGTGATCATTTTTAAGCGTGCAATTGATGCAGAGAAGGTCAGTGAGTCGTGGCCTAACTCATTGCCTGAAATCAATATTCAACGCGCGGGCAGTTTTAGTGACTTAAACTATCGCCAAGAAAAAGGCGTGAAAATGCTGCCTTTTTCCGACTACCAACTTAACGACCAAGCACAAAAACTGAAAAACCACGCCGGCTTTGAAGTGCTATTGCATACGGCTTGGCGTCAAGGCGATCAAGGCAGAGCTTCCGCACCGATTTTCCATATTCAAGCGGGTAAAGATTACTCCGCTAAATTCAATACTGACGGCAGTGAAAAAGTGGCCGTACTAGAAGAATCGCCAGTAAACGGTGTGCTAGAACAAAGCATCGCGAGTCCCCTTTACGAACTCGACGGTAAATTACAAATCTATGTGCAGCACTATCTTTATGCTGAAACCACGCTCGACCTTAAAGCCCCGAGTGTGCGAGAAATCGTGCTCCAAAGTAAACCATTAGAGTTAGACATTACACCTGAAGAGCAAAATGCCGAGGTTCAACTGGGGAACCTAGAAGCTATCTCCCCAACAGTGGAAAAGGAAGAGTTTTTAAAGAGCTATCGGATGGACCAAAAACGCCGTATGCGCAGCAACGAAACCCACTATCTAGACCATCCATTAATGGGAATGATCATTCAAGTTCGCCGCGTTGCAGAATAAAGCCTAACAAAGCGCCCTTGCCTGGGCGTTTTTTCTTTTATTCATCTCTCATACAGTTTAGCTCACTGATTTAATATCCTTACCGGTTAGAGCTATTCTGTTGTTAACTATTCTTATTAAAACCAATAACACAACCCACCTACAGACCGTTCCAATGGTTTGGGTACGTGATCTTCTAAAAGTTAAACTGACAATGTATTTCATTAGTGAGTGTTTCATTTTTAAGACCTCTCATTTATGAGAGCCATGTTAGATTGAATCTCTCTTATTAAGTCTTGATAATCCCTCCATCTCGTGTTGTGCCATGTTCAACTTATTTACCGTAAGACCTATCGTTGAAGTGCAGCACAGGTTAACAACATCAATTTAAATCGGAATTTACACAAACATACTGAGAGAGATGTTACCTAATGACTTCTAAATTTTCGTTATGTGCGGTCGGGCTACTGTCAATAGGCAGTATCACAGCAAGTAACATTGCAATCGCATCAAGCCCTAGTGAGATAAACACCCAATTAAAATGGTCTTGGCAAGGCAGTTCATTTAAACCTGAGTCTAACCAAGTTATAGCGGCACCTATCGTTGCTCAGTTAAATGATGATAATGGTGATGGAAAAATCGACGAGAATGATATCGCTGATATCATTGTTGTGACGTTTGAAAATAACAAATATACACAAGGTGGGCTAGTTAGAGCATTAAGCGGCATCGATGGTTCTGAGCTTTGGTCATATAATAATGGTGGCATTATAGCCGATGCTCGCTACTCTCCTGCAGTTGCCGATCTTGATGGAGATGGTGTAGTTGAAATTGTGACAACGAGTACAATCAGCCCTTACATCAATATATTAGATAATGAAGGCCAGATAAAAAAACAAATCCTGAAGAGTGCTTCTGGATGGCGCTCGGTTGGCGCAATTTCACTATCTGATTTAAACAATGATGGTTCAATTGATATTCTCTCTGCCGATGGTGTTTATAATTACGATACTGGTTTGCTATTTAGTTTAGAGTGGGCTCCATCACCGATTAGTTTTGATGCGGATGGCGATGGTATCCAAGAAGTATTTTCAAACGGCGCTCTTTATAAAAGCGATGGCTCATTTACTTGGCAATATCAAACGAATGATACGGTTTGGTTTTCTTCCGTTGCCAACCTAGATAGCGACAATAAACCAGAAATTGTGGTATCAGTTCCAGCCTCGAAAGGCTCTGCACAAAATAGTAGCTTTGCCGTATTAGAGCATGACGGCTCAGTAAAATGGGAGGTTAATAACCTTGAAAATCCAGGCGGTGGTGTACAAGCTATCTCTAATTTCCTTGGTAATGCAGCAACTAACTCTACCAATGAAATAGCTAAGTCCCCTGTTTATGGATATACCCATTTACATCACAGCCATCCAGTTAAAATAGCAGATGACAACCAACTTAAAATCCGCTCAGGAGATCTGATTGACGCGATTGGATCAACAGCCAGTAATATGGTGGGTGGTCAAGGTGGTTCACTGCATACTATTGATGCAAGCAAAGTCCGCTCTATCGATGTAACCTACGGCAAATATAAAACGTGGTGGACATATGGCGTACTCGAGATGGAATTCACTCTCAATGATGGTTCGAAAATAACGTTAGGTTCAAAAGACTCAGCCTTTAAATACCCAGCATTAGAGTGGCGAACCAAAGAAGTTCCATATCTTGGATTGGAGTGGAGAACAAAACAAGTTTCTTACTGGTTCTTTGGCTGGCATACCAAAACAGTTTCTTACCTAGCTCCTGTTTGGAAAACTAAAACGATTCCTTATGCTGTTCCCGTCATGAAGAGCAAAGCAACCACTGAACGATACACAGTCCCAAGCAATACCCAATTGGTAGGCTTAAATGTTTGGAGCAAACCAAAACCTATCTTTACCTTCAAAAAACACGTTAATGCAGTTCAGTTTGTTGTTGGGGAAAGCATTAATGATAGTTACCTGAACACTGGTATTGTCTATGCAGGTTATCATGCTGTTGATATGTATAATGCACAAGGTAGCAAAGTTTGGTCTGTAGCAAATGATGACTATAACAGCGGTAAAATTGGTGTCTCGGCTTACGATTTCACTGGTGATGGCATTGATGAAGTTATCGTACAAGATCTTCTGAGAGTCCGTATTCTTGATGGGCGCACAGGAGCAGTATTAGCAACGATTGCTAACTCGTCGAACACCTTGTGGGAATATCCTGTTGTGGCGGATCTCGAAGGCAACAACAATGCATCGCTTATTGTGGTCGCAAATGATTATGCAAAAGAAAGCGCAATCAACCACGGCGTCTACGTTTATGAATCAGCCGATGCTGATAAACCATGGAAAAATGCAACGAGAATTTGGAACCAACATTCATTCCATTTCTCAAACATTAACCAAGATGGCTCAGTACCAACCAATGCTCAGCCTAGTTGGCTAACACATAACACTTATCGCTCAAGTACCATTAAATAACTTGAATTTGATATAACCACCACTATCGCCCAAGGCGGTGGTGGTGGGTGACAACAAAAAACCTCGCCTTTTAACAAAGGCGAGGTTTTTTATGGCTAGTACGCTGGGAATATTAGTGAAGCTTTAAGTTTGGACGCAACACACGATTAATACGGCCAACTAACATCATCAACCCTGTTTTGAACATACCGTGTAGCGCCATTTGGTGCATGCGATACAAAGAAATGTACACTACTCGCGCAATACGACCTTCAACCATCATCGAGCCTTTGGTTAAATTACCCATTAAGCTACCAACGGTAGAAAAACGACTTAATGAAACCAACGAACCGTGATCTTTATAAACATACGGTTTGAGCTCACGCCCGTTAAGCTTAGCAACAATATTCTTGAACGCTTGGCTTGCCATTTGGTGCGCTGCTTGTGCACGAGGTGGCACAAATGAACCATCGGCTTGTGTACATTGTGCTAAATCACCGATCACAAAAATATCGTCATCTCTTGTGGTTTGTAAGGTGTTTTTTACCACTAACTGATTAATGCGGTTTGTTTCCAAACCGGAAATCTCTTTCATAAAGTCCGGTGCTTTGATACCAGCAGCCCACACCATGATCTGAGCGGGAATCTTTTCGCCATCTTTAGTTGTTAGGCCATCCTTATCTGCTCGCGTGACCATAGTCGCAGTACGAACGTTGACACCTAATTTCGTTAATTCGCTGTGCGCAGCACTAGAAATGCGAGGTGGAAGAGCGGGTAGAATACGCTCACCCGCTTCCACAAGGTTGACATTCAGTTTGCTTGAATCAAGATCGCCAAAACCATAAGTCCGCAGCTCTTTTACTGCATTATGTAGCTCTGCAGATAATTCAACACCCGTTGCACCTGCGCCAACAATCGCAATATCAACTGTACCGTTACCATTTTTCGCATGAAGTTTTAGAAACTCATTGTTCATTTCAGTACGAAAACGATTTGCCTGTTCAGGGCTATCAAGGAAGATACAATGCTCACGAACTCCTGGAGTATTGAAGTCGTTAGACGTTGAACCGATTGCCAGCACCAAAATGTCATATTCAAGCTCACGACTTGGCATTAACAATTCACCATGCTCATCTTGCAATTCACTAAGAACAATCACTTTGCGTTCACGATCGATATCAGCAAGACTACCCATTTGGAAATCAAAACGATGATTTTTTGCGTGAGCGCGGTAGCTTAGCGCATCCACTCCTTCATCTAATGAACCCGTTGCCACTTCATGCAATAACGGTTTCCATAAGTGGCTTGCTTTACGATCTACTAATGTGATTTCTGCGCGATTTTTACGGCCAAGAGTGCGACCAAGTTTAGTCGCGAGCTCTAAACCACCCGCGCCACCACCGACTACGATAATTCGTGTCACAACAATAATCCTCAAAAAGAAATAAACATGATTCAGCGTGAAATCTCACACTGAAGGAATTCTCAGTAATGCGCTTGCTTCAGATAAATCTTGTTCAGCAAATGAAGCTATCTTCGCAGCACGTTTCATTAGGATAAATGCATGTAACTACACACAAATTAGGCAAATTTAAGACTTGCTCTCAATTTTTTTTGATATTTATCAAAATATTTATAATTTAATCATTATATAGAGCAAAACTCATGGTGCAACCAAAGAATTCCTCTATTTCACTACGAGACATAGGGGGGTTGGGCCATAAAAAAACGACTCACAATTGTGAGTCGTTCAGTCGAAACTATGATGCACGGATGCTTAATTTGATTCTTTAAATGCCTTCATCGCTTGCAAATGCTGTGAGATTTTCTTGAACTTATGGTTCTGGGTTTCATCCCAAATGATATCGTAGTAGTTTTCGAGCTCTGCTGCTGTTTTGCTGTTGTCATGAATTTCATCTTCTTTAGATAAAATCACTAAACAGCGTCCTTTATTTTTTACCCTGTATTGCTCAACACACTTAGTCGCAATATCTTCATACTCTTCAGGGCGATCGATGCGTCCAGTCATGTTTGTTTCCGGATGCAAGTTAGGATTAAACACCACTTGCTTAATTCCGCATAAGAATCCAATCCGCTCAGACCAGAAGCCGCCGAGGCCTACGCCACAAATAATCGGATGTGGGTCATCAGACAACTCAATCACTTTATGCACTTCTTTTAGAAGATGCTGCATATCGTGTTTGGGATGCTGTGTACTGTAGTTAATAAAACGGACATCGCTGTCAATAAATTGCAATTGCAGTACTTTTTCATGGTTTCCTGGGCTTGTTGAATCAAAACCGTGCAGATAAATAATCATAATAACTCCCCACTCCTTGAGGTTTTAATCTACCACGAAGATTGTGGTTTCAAAGACTTTAACCTTAATTTACTGCAACAAAACGACGAAACAGTGATCCTAGCTACATAATGTGCGTTTTAGATGTTCGGCTTGTTGACGATAATAGTCATCACCCCATAATTGATGTGCTAACAAATACCATAACATGGCCATCATTGTTGCTCTTGGATGCCAAGCCACCACACCTTCGACCCAATCATCGACCCCCACAATCTCACGCAATTGACAATAACGGTAGACCGCCTCTAATGGTTTTTCTTCTGCAACATCAATGCTTAAAGCCAGGTCGAGCCGGGGGTCGGCAATTGAGGCGTATTCCCAATCAATCACGCGGTTACCTTCATCGGTTTTAACCATATTGTAGCCAGCTAAATCAAAGTGACACAAAGTCTGACCAACATCAGCAAGGTTAGGTGCGGTGCGCCAACGTTGATATAAAGCCGACAAGTCCTCACTTTTATACTCAGCTTTGAGCTGTAGCCAATAATGATCAACCCGAGCGATAAAACTGAAAAGGGCAACTGGGATGCGTGCTGTACTGAGATTATGGATCTTTATCTGTGTTTTTAATAGAGAATCGAAAGGTAAACCACCAGTAAGGGATTGGCCATCAATCCATTCAACCAATAATCCTTGATCATTAATGGAAAGTGGCTTGGGGCCTAAGTTAGAAGATTCGATAGCAGAGAGAATTTGATATTCTTGAAAACGCGAAATGGAAAAGGCTTGAGTGATCGGCGTATTAGGCCGCCAAACAAAGCTGCGTTCCTCCGTGACAATTTTCCAACATCGGTTTGTTAACCCCCCTGTCAGCGTTTGTGCGTAGTCAGGGGGAGTAGAGAAGAATCCTTCTAGCGACGTTAAGGTACGATCAAGCTGACAAGCTTCACGCCAAGACATTCTCGCCATAAGGACCTCTTCTCTCAATTACTCAATTTTGTGATTAAAAACCGAGTAAACTTTTTGACTGCTGTTTACGAATTTCGGTTTCATCTGCCCATTCAATAAGGCCGCTTTGAAGATCCATTAAACGCATCGTCATTTTGTAATATACATCTTTATCACTGCTTGCGTTTTTCACAATACTCGACAAGTTGCCATACAGCATATATTGTGCGCCAACCATTTTGCCAAACTGAATAGCGGTACTTTGGTTGACCAACTCATCATTATTTTGGAAATTGAGCTGTTCGCGCACGGCTTCAACACGATCCATGTCGACGAAGCGGAACTTACCTGAATTCAACATCTTAGTACTGATGGTGTCAGTGATAGATTCAGTATCAATGTGCTCACTGGTCTTATTTTTGATTCGCTCGACAAACACGATAGGACGAGAATCACGGGTAATCGCTGCTACCGAACCTGACATCATCATGCTATCAACCATTTCCCCCGCGATTTTTTGTAAATCTGTTGAACCAAAATCAACTGTCGTCGTTTCAACGGATTGTGCATCTCCGTAGCTGACTTTATTTGAACAGCCGCCCAAAATGACAGCGAGCCCTAGCAATGCGATAATACTTTTGTTCATATTGGTTCCTTACTTTCCCAATTTAATTATTTGACCCACGGATCTGTACGCGAAACTGTTTTCCATTTGGATTGACAGAAATCTCCGACAACGACACCGTCTCCATCCCACTGATTATCTTTTGTTTCCAAGGACTTTGTCTGTTATTGACTTCAAGCCCATCATCGTCATACCAAGAAAAACGGTACTCGATAATTTGGTCACCTTGGTAATGACTCACTAAACGCACAAGTCCCCTCGTATGACCATCCACTTGGTTAGTTGCAATGTCTTCAACAACCAAGCGATTACCTAATACATTGTCGCCAAATAGCACTTTTTGCGAAGCGCCATCAACTCTTAATCCTGCGGTATTTTCAGCACATCCAATCAATGAGAATGTGACTAACAGTCCCAATATCCACTTTTTCATTACAATCTTCCTAGTTGTTTATGCCAGATGGTTGAATGACGTCCCTGACGAGAAACCCACACCAAAGTGGTGCCTTTTTCCGGTACAGAAAACTGATATTCTTGCTCTCCCACCCTTATCTGTTGCTCGCCTGCATTGACTTGCAGACTGGCCGTTTGCACCAGCCCTGGCAGCGTTAGCCAACTGCGCGTATCGGGCTGCTCTGTCAGCAGATTCCAAACGTTGAAGACTAAATTACCAACATTGTCATCTTTGGCCGCTTCCTTGCGCAATTGATCTTTCGCCAGCACTCTCAACACTTGCCTTATTACTATAGAGGGCATTTTCTCAGACAAGTTTCGACTTGCCATTAAATTCACATCCGTCAGAAAATGAGAAGTGAGTACTTTGTCATTCATCTTCAGTGATGAAAATGATTCAGCGGGTGTATTCGGATAATAAGGTAAGGCAAGAGAATACAATGCACCATTTCCTCTGCTGTCATACAAGGGTAAAGATTGACGCCAGCTATCTAAGGCTTTCACCACACTCTGCTCTTCTATTATAAGCACACGACCTTGAGAAGCAGTCAGTGAATGAGATTTCCCGTAGCGTTTCTCTAATTGGATTAGGTCTTCTCTCATCCCTAATCGTTTCGCAACGCGTAATGTACCCTCTATAACCTCAATATTATCGGGAGTGACTGCCAAAGCGCGTCGATAGTCGACATAGGCACTGTTAAGATCACCAGAGGCTTCATAAAGCAAAGCAGAAAGGTAAAAAAGGTAACCATTCTGCACCGCCTGCAAAGCTTTTCCTGCATCAGGGTAGTTTGCTAGTACGCTGCCTAAGTTTGGTGTCACACCTTGTGATTTTAGCTCTTTTTGCGCCTTTTCAAGTTCCGCTTCTCTAGCCTGCCTTGCTTGCTCTTGTACCTGATTCGCTCGCCGAACCTCAACCAGAGCTCCATCCAAATCATTCTGTTGTAAATAATTTAAACCGAGATAAAGATGTAAAAAACCGAGTTCATAATCCGCAGGAACGTATTCCATCAAGTTATCATTCACAGCCAACGCACCGACACTTGTCGCCGTATCACTTAGTGAAATCAATGCCTTATCTTGTTGAATTTTAACCGCAGAATCACTCAATTCGAAACTACGCTTACTGTCTACATAATTCTGGTTAAGAAAATGGACTCGCCCTTTTTCCAGATTGTCCAGAATGTCACCCGCGACAAATTCCGCAAGTTCATTCTCCGCATCTTGATACTGCCCAGATTTAACTGACTGATAGACAGAGCCATTTTGAGCACTGTAATGACTAAACAAGTTTCCCGCAGAAAAATTAGCACAGGCATTGAGAAAAAAAGGCGATAAAAAAACCGTAATATGTCGCACGTAACGCTTCACTCAATACTCCATATTTAACTCTAATCGTATCAATCGAGCGCCCAATAGTGGCTGGGCGACCCATGCATTAGCTCATCAAAAGCGGACCCAACGGGCGACCACCAACCAAGTGCATATGAATGTGGTAAACCTCTTGGCCACCATGAGCGTTACAATTCACTATCAAGCGATAGCCATCTTGTGCAATACCTTCTTGTTGAGCGATTTTTTTTGCCACTGTAAACATACGTCCCATAGCCGCTTCATGCTCAGGTTCAACATCGTTGGTCGTCGGAATAAACGCATTGGGAATGATAAGAATATGGCTAGGCGCTCTAGGGTTAATGTCCCGAAAGGCGGTCACTAAATCATCTTGATAGAGGATATCTGCAGGAATTTCTTTACGGATAATTTTGCTAAAAATGGTTTCTTCAGCCATGAAATACTCCACTAATAAATAGGATTACGCAGTCACATCAAAGTACATTAGATCGAGATAAGTGGTTCAAGGCTAATACCTAAGTGGGTCACGACAACATATCGACAACCGATAGAACCGACACTAATTTGACCTTAATGCTACTGAATATAATAGGTGTGTAGTTGGATTTGAGTATGCGTGAACCCTGTCAAAAGCTCAATAAAAAACACCGTACGCGTAGCATAAATGACAGAACACTAATATAAAAAATGCGTTTTGCCAGGCCCGTCATAAAATGTACGTCTCACATTCAATACAATACTCATTATTTTGTTATTTTTTAAAACAAAACACTATTTTTCTAGGGAGAGGATTATGAAGGGTTCAGTGATTAGGCGAATGTACGCTGGTTTCACACTGATCATCATCATGTTTGCAGTAACGACCGCCATTATGATGGGAGGAATGAATCAAATTCATTCTAATTTCGAAAGTGTATCAACCACCGCCTTACCGCTCGTTTCTTTGTCAAACAAAACAAGTGTTCAACTGCTTTCTGCCGATAAATCTTTTAAGGACTTTTTGACGACACAAAACCAAGATCGCATGAATGTGATGCGTTCAGAATTTGCTAAAGCAAAACAAGATTTTGCTGACGTGCTAAACCAGCTCCAACAAGCAAGTGCAATGAACCCCTCTCTTGAAGAGCGGATAAGCCAACTTAAACAGATGGAACTCCGCTACTTTTCAGAAGCAGAACAAGCCATGAATAATTATCAGGCGATGTTTGAGGCGCAAGCTCAAGTGCAAAAATCAACTCGTGAATTTCAAAGACTTCATGCCGATTTAAGCACCGGAATGAAAGATTTTGTCGATGGGCAAAATAGTATTTCAGTTAAAGTCATGGCGAAAAGTTATTTCATTAAATTGAAAGATGCGGAATTAATCACTTCAGACGCTTTGGCCAGTTCGGATGTCGCCTTTGTTGACAAGGCCGTCACCATGAATAAAAAAGCGGTCACGCACCTCAACTACGCTTACCGAGGCTTATCGACCCAATTACCTGAACTGAAAAAAACATTTGACGATCTCGTCCAAAAGTTCTCTCAAGATATTGGGCAAAAGGGTGGTGTGCTTGATCAACACAATAGTTACTTACTAGCGAAAACAGCCCTTTATGAAAACATTGCGAATTTGGCTATCGAGGTCGATAAAGCAATGACGATTTTAGACTCTTTTAACGATACTGCGACCGACGGTTTAAATGCCTCTCTGCGAGAAGCCGGGGAAGTCTATAAGCAAGGAGTTATTAAAGCGATCGTGATTGGTATTGCGGTTGTGCTAGTGGCTACAGGAATTGGTTACCACATTGCGCAAAGTGTTCGTGAGCCGTTAAATCGTATACTCAAAACGCTAGAAGGGCTGACAAAAGGGGATATGACACAACGCATTGAAATTCGTTACAACAACGAGTTTAGTCGCTTAAGTGGCCACATCAATTCGCTAGCAGATAATTTGCACCATATTTTGGTGCAGTTGAATGATGCTTCTGAAAATTTAACCAACACAGCTAACCATAACCAAACCACCTCTTCAAAAGCACAGTCACAACTCAGCACCCAACGTGAGCAAACCGCGAGCGTGGCAACCGCAATGACAGAAATGGCTCATTCAGTGCAAGAAGTAGCGCAAAGTGCTCAAAGTTCGCTAGAGATGGTGCAGAAAGTTGAATCGGCTTCTGAATCGGGCCGTAAAATTATGAGTGACAATATCACTACTATTAATCAATTGGAGACTCGCTTAAATCAATCGGTTGATGCTGTCGGTGAACTACAAAAGATGAGCAGCCAAATTGGTTCTATCTTGGATGTGATTCGTAATATTGCAGAACAAACTAACTTATTGGCGCTCAATGCCGCGATTGAAGCTGCTCGTGCTGGAGAGCAAGGGCGCGGGTTTGCAGTCGTAGCTGACGAAGTTCGTGTTTTGGCAAAACGCACAACAGATTCGACGTCTGAAATTGAAAGTATGATCAGCAACTTGCAATCCAGCTCATCTTCTGCCAGTACTGTTATTGAAAGCTGCATGACTGATATGGAACTTTCTGTCGAACAAGCATCAACGGCGAATAGCGCAATGGAAGAGATCCAAGCGTTAATTCTAGAAATCAGTCAGATGAGTACTCATATTACACAAGCGGCCGCCGAGCAAAGTGAAACAACCGGTGACATTGCACGCAGTATCGAGGATATTAATTTAATCGCTGATGGTAGCTATCAAGCCATGTCTCAAATTGCACAGGCAAGCGCCAACCTAACTCAGCTTGCTAATCAGCAGAATGAATTAGTCCATCGTTTTACATTATGAGTGACCGTTAACAAACTCAACCCCATTTGTAAGTTACATGTAAATTATGTCTCAAGGGCGGCTTTTAATCTAAAGTCGCCCTTGTTTTTTTGATGCCACATCGTTATATGATAACTATCGGCTTGCGCATTATTATCTACCTCCTACTCTTTGCAAGCCAAACATGAGGATGATCTATGGCTGTTCATGTTGGCATTATCGACCAAGACCCTATTCGCTTGGTTACTCCCCTGCTTGATAATCGAACGGTAAGTTCGCACATTGTCTTCATCGGTGATCAAGACCAAAAATCAATGTATTTACGTTTACACTCGGTATTGAGTCAGCGCGACATCACTTCTGAGTTTTTTGAAATCCCATCAGGTTCCAATACCTCAGCAATCAAACAAGCTATCCAGTTTTTAGCGGAAGATTTGAAAGCCAGATACGACGAAGTCAAGCTGAACGCAAGTTGTGGTTTGAGACATCGTTTATTATCCGTTTATGAGGTGTTCCGTAGCTATCAATGGCCTATTTTTGTCGTCGAACCGAACAGTGATCAGCTGTGTTGGCTTTATCCCGATGGTCAAAATAATACCCAAGTGCAAGACCACATTACCATTTCAGATTACTTAACCATTTTTGGTGCACGGGGTGAATTTAGTGAGCATCATATTCCGCCACAACTTGACCAAAAACTTTACGAACTCGGCGAGCGCTGGGCAAGTAATGCATTAGAACTTGGTCCTGGTTTAGCCACATTAAACTATTTAGCGACGACATGCCGCAAAGAGCAGCGGCTAGATGTTGCACTTTCAGAAAAACAACAAGGGTATCGTGAACTTCATATTCTGTTGACCGATCTGGTCGAAGCACAAATCGCCACCTATCAAAATGGCATTTTAACCTTCGCCAACGAAGATGCGCGCCGATTTTCCAATGGAGAATGGTTAGAAACATTAGTGCACAGTACAATAAGACAGATCCAAGATGATATGCCAACCATTCAAGATCGCTCTTTGAATGTTCAAGTCTACCGTCAATTAGGTGAGCGAGAAGTCAGAAATGAACTCGATGTCGCTACAGTGGTGAATAACAAACTGCATATTATTGAATGTAAAACGAAAGGTATGCGTGATGACGGCGATGATACGCTTTACAAGCTAGAATCATTACGTGATTTGCTTGGTGGGCTACAAGCTCGCGCTATGCTCGTGAGCTTTCGCCCACTCCGCCATAATGACATTACTCGTGCAGAAGATTTAGGGTTGGCCTTAATCGGCCCAGATGAACTGAAAGATTTAAAATTACATTTAGCCGCTTGGTTTAAAGAAGCGGGTGGTAACGAAGATATCTAACCTACAAAAAAGCCCGTTTCATACGGGCTTTTTTTACAGTAAAACGAATTTTCTAATGATCATCTTCTGTAAAATTTGTCGGTAACGTTGTTTTCATTTGATTCCATATGTGAGCGCTGTCAATGCCGTAATGACGGATCACAATCGGTAACTGCTCACGATTGCCACTTTCACATACTGCTAATAATTCACGGTAAAACTGCAAGGCTAACTCGCGTGCTTCTGGATTAGAGAAATAATAGCTGCCGACTCGGTCATATAATTTCTTTAGCCCATTAAAAATCAAACCATAAATTTGATTTCCTGAGTGAAACGCTAAACGCTGAAATAACATGTAATCGTAAAAGTTAAAGGTTTTCGCAATCAATATTTGCTGACGTTTATATTCGTCTTTTTCACCATCATCTTTAATATGCTGCTGGATTTTCTGTGCATAAGGAGATAACTCCATAAAAGAATCCCAAGATTTGGCACTTAATAGTGCTTCACAGCTTTCGATAACATTAGTAATAGTGCGCTCGGCAGGCTCTTTGTTCACTTTAAATGCATAACGCATAAATATGGGGCTAATATTTGTCCGAGCCGCAAGTAAGTCTTCCACAATACTGGTGGCATTTTCAGCATCGAGCGTCATTAATGTATCTAATATGTGTAAACCGGAAGTTTCCATAAATTGGTTTACTTTTGTTGGCTTACCATGCTGTATAGTCAACCAACCATCACGGGCTAAGCGTTGTAATACTTCTCGAAGCGTTGTACGTGTTACACCAATTAATTCTGAAAGTTCGCGCTCTGCAGGTAAGATAGAACCCGGTGCAAAGCGACCATTCCAAATGCTCTCAATTATGTATTTTTCAGCAAAACCTGCTGGGCTTTTTGCCTTAATGACCATTAAGTACTTATCCAGTTTTCTATTTATTTGGGTCGAATGGGACTCATCATACCACTAGTTGAACGTTATCGGAAACAAACCATCCGCGAAGTTATCACAAACAAAATAGAGCTTAAACTCTAATTTATTCATCTCGTTTATGAACAATACCGAGTCAATGAAATAGTATTTTTTAGCAGTTCTTCAAAAGGAAGAACACATAAGAGTAGAAAAAATAAAGAGATATAACTCACATTAATAAACTTAAAATAATCAATTTAAGCTTGCAAAATTCGCTCTTTTTAGTCATTTAGATGCCTATTACCTTAACTCCACTTCAAAATACGGCTCGGCGTGAATTTTTCACAACTCTTATGCTATGCTTACCCAACTTTGATCGCGTTTTTGACCAAAATATCGGTAAGTGTTTTATCAATAACCTGATTATTATTGACTAAAAAAGCTTGCGGAGTAGAGTGACGGTCGAAGTAAGGATTGCTTGTCTCACTCAAGGAGTGTCTTGGTAAAACCATAATCCCTAAACGGTTTGTTGTTTCGCTAGAACATTGCCGATAGATACTGTTTTCGTGTTTAACACGTTCTATTTGGCCACTTCACATAATGAATTAAAGATAAGCTGACAGCGTCTATCATCTCAACAGTAAGAGAACTACCCATGCCGATGTCCCTCGGAAGCGCTTTTCTCAAGAACTTTCTTGGTAAAGCCCCTGACTGGTACAAAGTTGCCATTATTGCTTTTCTCATTATCAACCCGATTGTTTTCTTTTTGGTCGACCCATTTATTGCTGGTTGGCTACTTGTGGTTGAATTCATTTTCACCCTAGCGATGGCGCTTAAATGCTATCCCCTACAACCTGGTGGCTTACTGGCTATCGAAGCTATCGCCATTGGGATGACCAGTGCAGAGCAAGTAAAACATGAGCTTGTGAATAACATCGAAGTTCTGCTGCTACTGGTGTTTATGGTGGCTGGTATCTATTTCATGAAACAGCTATTGCTGTTCATCTTCACCAAAATACTACTTGGTATTCGTTCAAAAGCGATGCTTTCGGTCGCCTTTTGCATTACAGCTGCTTTCCTGTCTGCATTTTTGGATGCCTTAACAGTTATTGCCGTGGTCATCAGTGTCGCCGTCGGGTTTTACTCGATTTATCACAAAGTGGCATCGGGACAAGGGACAAGCTCCGCTCATGACCATACTCAAGATGAGCATATATCAGAACTAACACGTGATGACCTAGAAAACTATCGTGCGTTTTTGCGCTCACTACTGATGCATGCTGGCGTAGGTACCGCTTTAGGCGGGGTGATGACCATGGTTGGTGAACCACAAAACTTGATCATCGCCGATCAAGCAGGTTGGTTTTTTGGCGAGTTTATCATCCGTATGTCTCCGGTAACCGTACCTGTTTTTCTCTGTGGTATTTTGACCTGTGTATTGGTTGAAAAGCTGAAGCTATTTGGTTACGGCGCAGAATTACCCGTTAACGTTCGTCAAATTCTGGTCGATTTTGACACGGCTGAGCGCAAAAATCGAACCAATCAAGACGTCGCAAAACTTTGGATCCAAGGCGCTATTGCTGTCTGGCTGATTGTTGGATTGGCACTGCACTTAGCGGCAGTGGGATTGATTGGTCTTTCAGTTATTATTTTGGCGACAGCATTTACTGGTGTGATAGAAGAACATTCGCTAGGCAAAGCATTTGAAGAAGCCCTACCCTTTACGGCGCTGCTGGCGGTATTCTTCTCCATCGTAGCCGTAATTATCGATCAACAACTCTTTAAACCAGTTATCGATGCTGTGTTGAATGTTGAAGATAAAGGGGCTCAGCTTGCTCTCTTCTATGTGGCTAACGGGCTTTTGTCGATGGTTTCGGATAACGTTTTCGTTGGCACTGTCTATATTAATGAAGTCAAAACAGCGCTACTAGAAGGTGTTATCACGCGTGACCAATTCGATTTATTGGCTGTCGCGATTAACACAGGTACGAACTTACCGTCAGTAGCAACACCAAACGGCCAAGCCGCTTTCTTATTCTTATTAACATCAGCACTTGCACCATTGATCCGCCTTTCTTATGGCAAAATGGTCATCATGGCTCTGCCCTACACGATTGTATTGGCATTAGTTGGCCTGTTTGGCATTGTCTTCTTAGTTGAACCCATGACTGCGCATTTTTATGACTTAGGGTGGATTACGCACCATTCAGCCAAAGCAGTTCAAGCCATCTCTGCCGGGCATTAAAATATTCGGTTGATAATGAAACTTATCTAAGTTAAAAAGCTCTGAACTATCAGGGCTTTTTATTCTTTACAGGTATTGAATGTGACTTTTTTTTCTACTCTGAAACTGTTCTCTCAATCGAGAAAATCTTGGTTTTTATTACTTCTTTTTGTGGTTTTTTTTGAGGCTTGTGCGCTTTTTTTTCAGCACATCATGATGCTCGCACCGTGTGTGATGTGCATTTATGAACGTGTGGCGATGCTAGGAATTGGCGGAGCGGCTCTGCTTGGCTTAATCGCACCCAATAATCCGATTGTTCGTTGGATTGGACTCGTTACTTGGGGAGCCAGTGCTTATAAAGGTTTGACCTTAGCTCTGCAACATGTGGATTACCAATTCAACCCTTCTCCTTTTGCCACTTGTGATTTATTTGTCACTTTCCCCAGTTGGGCACCACTCAATCAATGGGCACCTTGGATGTTCGAAGCTTACGGTGACTGTTCGAAAGTGGTATGGCAATTTTTAACGCTTTCCATGCCACAGTGGCTAGTGGTCATCTATGCTGCTAACTTGCTGGTGCTCGCTTTTGTTGTTTTAGCTCAGTTCACGAAAACCCACGTCAATAAGCTGCGGTAATAACCTGCTTGATCAAAAAAGGCATCTCGCTAAGAGATGCCCTTTGGCCGATTCACATCGCTTACTCTGACGCAAGCAGCGGATCAACATTAATATACTTACCAATTTGTTGCCGTTTTACCGTTGGCACATAGGGTATTTCACCAAGCTTAGGCGCTGGAATGCGCGATTCCAACATTGCAATAATTTCAGCGTAATGCTCAGTTCCTGGGTTCACTCGGTTGGCTACCCAGCCAACAATCTTCAACCCGTCGGCAATAATACTTTCCGCTGTTAAAATTGCATGGCTTAAGCAACCTAGTTTAATCCCTACCACTAATACCACTGGTAGCTGTTCTTGTTTAACCCAAGTAGACAAGCAGTCCGTATCAGAGATCGGAACACGCCAACCACCAGCACCTTCGATCAACACAATGTCAGCATTCGCTTTATGCTTAGCTAATTTGCTACTGAGTACGCCATAATCAATCTCGACCTGTTCATGTTTTGCTGCGATATGTGGTGATGTAGGGAGCGCTAAAGAATATGGATTCACATCACCATAGGGCATCTCTTTGGTTGCCGCTTTCATCAGATGTAATGCATCTGAGTTGCGTAAGCCAAATTCCGTTTTTTCGCTACCAGCGGCAACGGGTTTGTAGCCAATAGTCACCAAATCCTTGGCGGCTAATGCTTGTAGAATCGCTTTTGAAGCGACCGTTTTTCCAACGTCGGTGTCCGTACCCGCAATAAAAAATGCATCAATCATCGATGTATAACCCCTAAACAAACCTGATAAGTTGCAGGTAGAAGACCTTGATGGTTTTGAAATGCTTGGTATGCCTGCTCAACTTGCAGTAGAGCCTTGCGGCTTGTTAACCCTTGTGAGCGTCCACTTACGTGATTTGCACCAATTCCTTTAAGATCTCTCATCAAGGAAAAAGCTTTGTCATACCAAACTGTGATCGAAGGCAAGTCTAGTTGATGGTGGTAACCGTGAGATTGCGCTAACGCAATTTTTACCTGATTGAGTGTGATGAAATCATTGACGTGTTGATGTGTATCAATTTTTGTCCACGCTTGTTTCAGTTCAAACAGCGAACCGTCCAATAATGTCGAAAAATAAGCCGTCCCTTGTGGTTTCAATACGCGGTGAATTTGTCGCAGTGGTAGAACAAGGTCATCACACCACTGCAGCGCTAAGCTAGAAAAAACGTAATCAAAAGAGGCGTTGGCGAAAGGAAGCGCCTCAGCATCGGCTTGATAATAGGTGACGCCAACATCACCACAACGTATTTTAGCTTGTACTAGCATCTCACTTGAGAGGTCAACACATACCACATACGCCCCTCTACGCCGCAGTTGCTCTGAAAAATAGCCCGTACCACAACCAAGATCGAGCACTCTTTTTCCTACTAGATTGCGCGGCATTTTGTCCAATAAACGGTGCCCTACGTCACGTTGAAAAGCGGCATGTACATCATAATGCTTTGCCGCGCGGCTAAAAGAGTGGGCAATGGCAGCTTTGTCATGCAGCGTATTTATCTCTATTGCATGAGTTTGTGACATATTCAGCTCTCCTCTAGCGCACGTTGCAGTTGTGTGGTTAGTTGCTCTATGTCAGCAATAGTGTGATTGGCAGTTAGAGTGATACGCAATCGGGCACGACCTTGAGCCACCGTTGGTGGGCGAATCGCGGTCAACCAACACCCGTGATGTCGCAATTGTTCGGCGATATTCAATGCTGTTTGCGCCTCACCAACAAGGTAGGGCTTGATTGGCGTTAGCGTTTCAACATAGCCATCGAAACCTTGCATAGATTCAGCGTAATAAGCTTGCAGCTCAGTCAGTTTTTCTCTGCGCCACGGCTGCTGAGTGACCATTGAAATAGCATGAGTTACTGCATAAGCTTGCGCTGGCGGTATGGCTGTAGAATAGACGTGGTGACGAGCAAACTGCGTAAGAAAGTCACCCACCTCTTGATTGCATAAGATAGCTGCACCCGATAACCCTAAGGCTTTGCCAAAGGTCACCACTAAGAGCTGTGGTTTTATTCCTGCCGCACTGCAACTGCCGGCCCCACCCTCGCCCAACACACCGATGCCGTGTGCATCATCGACTGCCAACCACGCTTCACCTTGCAGTGCATCCGTGATTTCGCACAGCGGTGCACAATCACCATCCATGCTAAAGACCCCTTCAGTCACCACTAATGTATGACTATCGCTGTTAAGCTGTTGCTTAAGATGAGTGACATCGTTGTGCCGAAAACGCTTCATACTGGCTGCGCAAAGCATTCCTGCTTCCATCAAAGAGGCGTGGTTAAGTTTATCTTGCAGTAGCAAATCGTCTTTATTGAGCAGGCTAAACAACAGTGCCTGATTGGCACTAAACCCCGATCCAAACAAAATGGCTCGCTCATAACCTAGCCACTCACACAAGTTAGCTTCAAGGTTGCGATGGGCTGAGCTAAAGCCTGTGACCAAAGGAGACGCGCCACTACCGCAACCATACATACTCAGCCCTTGCTGCCAAGCGGCAATCAATTCTGAGTCATGTGCAAGGCCAAGGTAATCGTTACTGGAAAAGTTAAGATACTGGCGGCCATCTTTGCACAATCGAACCTGGTTGCCTCCCTCAAGCTCGATAAGAGAACGAGAAAGCCCAAGATCGTGACGAGCACTGAGCGCCGCTGAAATACGTGAATTAAACGCTGGCATCGTAGAAAAGATCATCTTTAGTAGGACGAGCTGCCACCCGTTTTACGACACGTTCAAGCAGCTCACTTTCTGCAACTTCATCCGGTTTTTGGCTCACTTGTTGGCTATTGATACCCAGTTTTTTAAATAACTGCATATCGCTATCTTCATCAGGATTAGGAGTCGTTAGCAACTTGCAACCGTAGAAAATGGAGTTTGCACCTGCCATAAAGCACAGCGCTTGCATCTGCTCATTCATATTTTCACGTCCAGCCGATAAACGCACCGCCGATTGTGGCATCATGATCCGAGCAACGGCAATCAGACGAATAAAATCAAACGCTTCGACATCTTCAGCTTGCTCTAACGGTGTGCCTTTCACTTTGACCAGCATATTAATCGGTACACTTTCAGGATGGGTTGGTAAGTTCGCTAATTCCACCAACAGGCCAGCGCGGTCATTAGCGCTCTCTCCCATACCGATAATTCCCCCAGAGCAGATCTTCATTCCTGCATCGCGCACGTGCGATAAAGTATCAAGGCGATCTTGATAGGTTCGAGTGGTGATAATGTTGCCATAGTATTCAGGTGAGGTATCTAGGTTGTGGTTATAGTAATCAAGCCCTGCACTGGCCAACTCACTTGCTTGATCAGGCGTTAGCATGCCCAACGTCATACACGTTTCCAAGCCCATCTCTTTCACGCCACTAATCATCTCTTTCAAGAGAGGCATATCACGCGCTTTCGGGTTTTTCCACGCCGCTCCCATGCAAAAGCGGGTCGAGCCAGAGCGCTTCGCTTTTTGCGCCGCGTCTAACACCCGCTCGACTTCCATCAACCGTTCTTTATCAACATCAGTCCGGTAATGCGCACTCTGCGGGCAATATTTACAATCTTCAGGACACGCCCCCGTCTTAATAGAAAGTAACGTGCTGACCTGAACATAATTTTTGGGATGGTATTGACGATGTACTTGCTGCGCTTCAAACAGTAGATCCATAAACGGCTTTTCGACCAGTGCGTTCACCTCAGCAACGGTCCAGTTATGACGAACTTCCACATCTCTTCCTTATTCAGTTTTATTATTTTGTTGCTTGGCTAGTCTACTGACAAGCGATAAACTGTCAACAAACAAAGAAAACATAAGTTTACGTTTGATTGATTTTTAAACAAACCCAGCAATATGGACTGATCATGGATTTACTCTTCGACCGCCAACATATCTGGCATCCCTACACTTCAACGCTGACGCCATTGACTTGTTATCCCGTCACTCACGCTCAAGGTGTCCATCTTTATTTGGAAGATGGGCGACGCTTGATTGATGGAATGTCCTCTTGGTGGGCAACTATTCATGGTTATAACCATCCACACCTTAATTACGCTGCGCATCAGCAAATTGATAAAATGTCACACGTGATGTTTGGCGGTATCACACATCAACCCGCCATTACGCTTTGTAAAAAATTACTGGCATTAGCGCCAAGCAATCTTGAGCACGTATTTTTAGCCGATTCTGGCTCCGTCGCCGTGGAGGTCAGTTTAAAAATGGCGCTGCAATACTGGCATGCAAAAGGTCAACCACGAGCGAAATTTCTCACCTTACGTCATGGCTATCACGGCGATACGTTTGCCGCAATGTCAGTCACTGACCCAGATAACTCGATGCATTCGCTCTACAAAGGTTTTTTGCCGCAGCATATTTTTGCCGATTCGCCAACTTGCGGTTTTTGGGATGAGTGGGATGAACGCGATCTCGATGATTTTCGAGAGAAAATAATGCACGCTCATCAAGAGCTTGCGGCGGTAATTTTAGAACCAATTGTGCAGGGTGCTGGCGGTATGCGTATCTATCATCCTCAGTTTTTAAAAGGCGTGCGTGCACTTTGCGATCAATATGGTTTGCTACTGATTGCCGATGAGATTGCAACTGGGTTTGGCCGTACTGGAAAGCTCTTCGCCTGTGAGCACGCTAATATCGCGCCTGATATTTTATGTGTCGGCAAGGCCTTAACGGGTGGCTATATGACGCTTTCGGCCACACTGGCGACCAAGCAAGTCGCCGATACGGTTTGTGCTGGCGAAGCGGGCTGCTTTATGCATGGGCCAACCTTTATGGCTAATCCATTGGCGTGCGCCGTCGCCTGCGCTAGCTTAGAGCTCATCGAACAGGGCGATTGGCAACAGCAAACCCAGCGTATTGAAGCGCAATTTGCTCATTTACTGCCCATGCTTAACCGTTTTGAGATGGTAAAAGAGACGCGCTGGCTGGGCGCTATCGGCGTGATTGAAACGCATCGCCCTGTCAATATGGAAGTCATTCAAGCGCTATTTGTTGAGCAAGGGGTCTGGATCCGTCCTTTTGGCTGTTTAATCTATGTGATGCCACCGTTTATTAGCCAAGTAGATGACATTGAAAAACTGATCAACGCTGTAGCGGTGGCATTGCAAAATTCGCAATGCTTTCAAATCGATGGGGCTTAAATAGAACCGACATAGAATATTGATGCATAAAAAAACCGACTCGCAAGTCGGTTTTTTTACTGTGTTTAACGCATCATGATTAACCGATGTGCGTTGCGCCACCCATGTATGGTTGCAGTACGCTAGGAACGGCAATACGGCCATCGGCTTGTTGGTTGTTTTCCAAAATGGCTACCATAGTACGACCCACAGCAAGGCCTGAACCGTTCAGCGTGTGTACAAGCTCAGGTTTATTGCCGCCTTTGCGACGGAAACGGGCTTGCATACGACGCGCTTGGAAATCCCACATGTTTGAGCAAGAGGAGATCTCACGGTATGTGCCTTGCGCAGGAACCCACACTTCTAGATCGTAAGTTTTGCGAGAGCCAAAGCCCATGTCACCTGCACACAACACCACTTTACGGTACGGCAGTTCAAGCAATTTCAGCACTTTTTCCGCATGACCCGTTAACTCTTCCAGCGCCGCCATTGAATCTTCTGGGCGCGTAATCTGAACCAATTCGACTTTATCAAATTGGTGCATACGGATAAGACCACGTGTATCGCGACCATACGATCCCGCCTCAGAACGGAAACAAGGTGTATGAGCCGTCATTTTAAGTGGCAGATCGGCTTCGTCAGAAATGGTGTCACGCACCAAGTTCGTTACCGGTACTTCAGCCGTTGGGATAAGAGACAGTTTACGTGGCTCTTCATCATTCACTTTTTCAGTTAGTGGCTCAGTATGGAATAGGTCTTGACCAAATTTAGGTAGCTGACCAGTACCAAACAGGCTGTCAGCGTTGACAAGATAAGGGACATACATTTCTGTATAACCATGTTCTTGTGTGTGCAAGTCCAGCATGAACTGAGCAATCGCACGGTGTAGGCGAGCAAATTGGCCTTTCATCACGATAAAGCGAGCGCCAGTAATTTTAGTCGCACTAGCAAAATCTAAACCACCAGCCATTTCGCCAAGATCAACGTGATCTCTGAGCTCAAAATCGTAAGTTTTAGGTTCGCCCCAACGAGAAACTTCTACGTTGTCATTTTCATCTTTACCGTCAGGAACCGATTCATCTGGTACGTTGGGTACAGACATAGTAATCGCATCCAATTGTGCTTGGATGTCATTCAACTGCGCTTTTTTCGCGTCTAAGTCACTGCCTAGAGAGCCGATTTGTAGCTTGACTGCTTCTGCGCCCGCTTTGTCGCCGGCGGCCATTTTTTGGCCAATTTCTTTGGAGATGGAGTTGCGCGAGGATTGTAAATTTTCAACTTCTACTTGAATGGACTTACGTTGTTCTTCAAGTTGACGAATTGTCTCAACGTCGAGTTTGAAACCGCGACGCGCTAATTTTGCAGCTGTTTCATCCAGCTCAGTGCGAAGTAATTTAGAATCCAGCATTGCTAATCCTATGCTTTTAGTTATGAAAAACGCGCCTGCATCCCTTTCTAATAAGAGCGACGCGTAGAGAAAATTGAACCCGACAAAGATAACGAAAAGAGACTATTTTTCATAGCGCTTTTGTGGGCTTTTTGCATCTAAACTAGCCAAGTAATCTAACTTTTCACCAATTTTGGTTTCTAAACCTCGATTTGTTGGCTGGTAGTAGCGTGTATCGCTCATTTCAGGCGGCAAATAACTTTCGCCAGCCGCGTAAGCTCCCGGTTCATCGTGGGCATAGCGATATTGTGCTCCATAACCAAGATCTTTCATCAAACTGGTTGGTGCATTACGCAAATGAGGCGGCACCTCATACTCTGGCAAATTATGCGCATCAGCTAAGGCTTGCTTCCACGCGCTATACACGGCATTACTTTTGGGCGCGCACGCTAAATAGACAATCGCTTGTGCAATAGCACGTTCACCTTCCGCAGGACCAACGCGGGTAAAACAGTCCCAAGCAGCGAGCGCCACCTGCATGCCTCTTGGGTCGGCGTTGCCAACATCTTCCGAAGCTATCGCCAATAAACGACGAGCGATATAAAGTGGATCGCAACCTGCTGCGATCATTCTGGCCGACCAATACAGCGCCGCATCGGGGTTGGAACCTCGAATCGATTTATGCACCGCAGAGATAAGGTCGTACCAAATATCGCCTTTATTATCAAAGCGCGACACTTTTTCGCCTGCCACTTCGGCCAACAGTTTGAGCGTAATGAGCTTTTCACCTTGCGCATTCTCTTCGGCCATGTCGTACAGCAGCTCAAGATAATTGAGTGACATGCGCGCATCACCATTGACCAATTCAGCCAAACGTTCGAGCACGTTATCCATAAACTGCGCTGCAACTTTACCTAAACCGCGATCGGCATCGTTGATTGCTTGATTGAGCGCCAGCAAAATTTCATCGCTAGCCAGCGAGGTTAATTTGTACACCCGAGCACGAGATAGCAAAGCGTTGTTGAGCTCAAAAGAGGGATTCTCTGTCGTGGCACCAATGAAAGTCACAGTGCCATCTTCAATGTGTGGCAAAAAAGCATCTTGTTGAGATTTATTAAAACGATGCACTTCGTCTACAAACAAAATAGTACGTCGACCCGCCATTTTATTTTCGCGTGCTTTTTCAATGGCAGCACGGATCTCTTTAACGCCAGAAGTCACCGCAGAAACACGTTCAACCTCTGCATTGGCGTAATTCGCCGCCACTTCAGCCAAGGTCGTTTTACCCGTACCGGGCGGCCCCCACAAGATCATCGAATGAATATGACCAGCCTCTAATGCACGCCGCAAGGGTTTACCCACACCTAAAATGTGCTGCTGGCCAATATACTGCTCAACCGTCTGAGGGCGCATTCTCGCGGCCAACGGACGGAAATCTTCATCACCCGAAAAATCTAAGCTGTAGTTACCCACACTGCTGTAGTTACCCACACTATAATTACTCACGCCTTAGTCCCTATCTCAATTACGTTGATCATCAACCTCGACACCTTGCGGGATCTGGAACGTGAAACGCGCTTTAGCGGCCGGTGTTAGTTGTACATCGCTAAACGTAAACAGACTCTTCTGTCCATCTTGTTCAATCACGTTAAAACCTTTCACGATCCCTTTCTCATCAATCGCTATCTGAAACTGCCCTTGGTTTGAATCTACCGCGGTTGGCGTTAGGGTGAAATCATCACCGTTTTGTGCAACCTTGTAGTGATCCCAATCACTGGCGCGATTACGAGTCAGCAACACAAAAGGAGTTTGTTCCGTCGCTTGTTCTTGATTATAAATACTCACTTGTTCGATAAATGGACTGTAATACCACAAGGTTTTACCATCAGACACCAGTAAGTTTTCATCAGGAGCGGTCGTTTGCCAACGGAAAAGGCTTGGCCGAACAATATCAACTTTCCCCTGACCTTCCATCACAATATCACCTTCAGGGCTGATCACTTGCTGGGCAAAGGTAGCGCTAAAACCAGCGTTCAGCGCGAGGCGTTGGCTCAACTCGTCTTTTGGCGCAGCCAAAACAGCGACAGAAAAACTACACAGCAACAGGGCTAACACTCTTTTCATGATTACCACACTCCATGGATAACAATTTTTTGTCTATAACGTTTTCTATAACGTTTATTGATAAGGCCCTCTTCTCTTAAGAAGCATTCGCTTATCAGAACAACTTATTTATCAGAATAACTCGTTTATAAGGGCTTATTTGCTTGGGTTTGTCAGCGTTTTGTTGAGATTAAACCTCAGGCGGCGTACTTTACTGGCCACAGCACTGTTTGAATTTTTTGCCACTAGCGCACGGACAAGGATCATTGCGTCCAATCCCTTTAAATGGGTTAACCCGCTGCGTTTTCATGCCGAGCATTAATTCATCAGCCATTAACGCCACTTCAGTGATCATGACATCCAACTGCTCAGCAAAATCACTCAAACTGGGTGGTGTTGCAAAACCCGCTTCGCTCATCTGCTGCTGTGTTTGTGTTTCATCGATGGCTAACATGAAGGTGGTCAACAAAGCTTGCAGCATGCGCAGGCTGCCATCACCAATTTGAGTCTCTAACCATTGCGGTTCAACGACTGGCCAGACGCTCATAAACCCTTCAGCAAAATCAGCCCACTGAGTCGCATTATCTAGCAAGGCTAACGCCGAATATTCGCTACGTTTGAGCAAGTTATATTGCAGATTAATTTGCGCCATCACCGCTGGTTCAAGTGCTTTGGCTTGCTCCCCCACTAAAGGTTCTAGCCAGGTTGTGGGTTCTAACGGCTTAGTGGCGAAATTGGATGCCAAAATAGCCCCTTCAAAAAAATGAGCGGATTGAGGAGCTGATTGAGGAAGAGAGAGCAATGAGTAGGTCATGAAAATCTGTACAGTTAAAATGGTTGACCAAGGATTATATACCAACTCTTGCATTTAGTGACTTTTGATTCGGTAACCACTACAATCTCGCCTCGAATTTTTAAGGCGAAATGATGATGCGTGTAATTTTGGGCCCGATGGAGGGTGTGCTAGACCACTTGATGCGTGAACTGCTCACCCAGATGAATGATTACGATCTGTGCGTGACTGAATTTGTGCGTGTCGTTGACCAATTATTGCCTGACCACGTTTTTTATCGCCTTTGTCCTGAACTGAAAACAGGCTCAAAAACACAAGCAGGTGTTCCCGTGCACGTCCAACTGCTCGGCCAAGAGCCACATTGGATGGCAGAAAATGCCGCACGAGTTGCTGAATTAGGCGCGCACGGCATTGACTTGAATTTTGGTTGCCCAGCGAAAACGGTCAACAAACACAAAGGCGGTGCGGCGCTGTTACAACATCCGGAATTGATTTATCAAGTGGTAAAATCATGCCGAGATGCGGTACCGAAAGCGATCCCTGTTTCGGCTAAAATCCGCTTAGGTTGGGAAGACCCTAACGACTGCTTTGAAATTGTCGATGCGATTGAACAAGCTGGAGCAAACGAGCTCACAGTTCATGCCCGAACAAAAGCGGGCGGTTATCGCGCCAGTGAAATTAAGTGGGATTACATTAATCAGATACGCCAGAAGACGTCTCTGCCTCTGATCGCTAATGGCGAAATTTGGAACTATGACGATGGTCAAGCCTGTATTAAAGCGACGGGCGTAGAGTCATTGATGGTTTGTCGAGGCGCATTCAACGTTCCCAATTTAGGCAATGTGGTCAAACATAACCATAAAGTGATGCCTTGGCATGAAGTGGTTGATCTGCTCCTGCGCTATTCGCAATTTGAAATTAGAGGCGATAAAGGCTTTTACTATCCCAACCGAGTCAAGCAATGGTTTACCTACTTGCGTCAAGAATATCCTCAAGCTAACGAGCTATTTCGCGAAATCAGGACATTCACCAAATCGGAACCTATCGTGGAGCACATTCAGCGTTACCGTGATCGGTTACAAAACACGTTGTGATGCGTTTTCTTCAGGCTTTCTCAACCTCACGCCGAGAAAGCCTGTTGATGCTTAGTCAACCACTGTGTTAACTAACCCTCTGTGATAACGAAGTAAAACCATTAACTGAGTAGAAGGCTATCATCTGCCAGCTCTTCGCCTCGAACTTTCGAAAACATTTCCAGTAGATCAGGCACTTTCATATTGGCACGCTGCTCACCAGACACATCAAGAACAATTTCACCTTGGTGAAGCATCACAGTGCGATCACCACACGCTAAGGCATCTTTCATCGAGTGCGTTACCATCATCACCGTCAAGTTAAATTCTTTGACGATTGTTTTGGTCAAATCAATGATAAAGGCCGCCATTCTAGGATCCAGAGCCGCAGTGTGCTCATCAAGCAGTAACAATTTACTGTCAGATAAAGTTGCCATCACTAAGCTAACCGCTTGACGCTGCCCACCAGACAGTAGGCCGATGTTATCGCCTAAACGATCTTCTAATCCCAAACCAAGGATAGCGATTCGCTCTTGAAACAACTTGCGACGTGATGAAGAAAGTGACAGCCCCCACCCTCGGCGCCTGCCGCGCATGTAGGCTAAAGCCATATTCTCTTCAATGGTTAAATCGCCACATGTACCGGCAAGTGGGTCTTGGAACACGCGAGCGCATAAACGTGCACGCTGATCCACGCTCTGGCGCGTGACATCGACTTCATCGATGAGTACTTTGCCTGCCATCATGGGCGTTTCGCCCGTTACAGCGCCTAATAATGTCGATTTCCCAGCACCATTTGAGCCAATCACAGTTAAAAATTGATGTTCAGGTACTTCGAGGTGAACACCTCTTAACGCTCTATTTTCTAAAATTGTGCCAGGGTTAAACGTGACTTGAATATCTTCTAAACGAATCATAATGTTTCTCCTGACGCTTTATCCTGCTTAGCAACAACCGACTTCTGAGTAGGAGAATTACCCTTTTTTGCTTTGAAGTTCCTTTTCATTTTTGGCGCAATCAGTGCAATGGCCACCAGCACAGCAGTAACTAAGTTGAGATCAGACGCCTGCAAACCGAACATGCCCGAGCTCAAAGCAAAGGCGACCGCTAAACGGTACAGCACTGAACCGACGATGACCGCCAGCACTGCAACCCAGATCCGGCGACCAGGGATCAACGTCTGCCCCAAGATCACAGCAGCAAGGCCAACGACAATCGTCCCTACGCCCGAAGTTACATCAGCAAAACTGTTGGTTTGCGCAAACAGTGCCCCAGCAAAACCGACAAAACCATTCGATAACGCAAGAGCAAAATAGGTATAAAACGAGGTGCTTCCGCCTTGTGCTCTCACCATACGGGCATTAACGCCCGTAGCACGCAGTCCAAGTCCAAAGTCACTGTTTAATAATCGCACCACAAACCAGGCCGAAATCAAGACCAATACACCCACGACCAGCGGGCGAATGTAAACCGAGTCACCCATGGCTTCAAAGGGCGTAAGAATGGTCTCCTCCCCAAGCAGAGCAATATTGGGGCGTCCCATAATACGAATATTGATGGAGAAGGCGGCAATCATGGTGAGAATCGACGCCAATAGATGCAAAATACCGCAGCGAACCGCAAGAAATGCAGTCACCCAACCGGTAAAGGCACCCGCAAGTATCGCCATTCCTGTAGCAACCCAAGGGTTAATACCTGCCACAATCGCCGTTGCGGCCACCGCAGCGCCCATCGGGAAACTGCCATCAACGCTTAAATCGGGGAAATCAAGGACACGGAAAGTGAGGTAAACACCCAATGCCACTAATCCGTACAGCAGCCCTATCTCTAGAGCGCCAAAAAAAGCAAAAGCAGACATAACAACTCCTTTCTCTGCTTAAACAGAGCTAAAGCCTTCGCTCTAGCTCTGAATGGTCTTTATTTTACGCTCGTAGCACGATCAAGTACTGACTGAGGAATCGTTACGCCCAGTTTTTCCGCTGCGGTTTTGTTGATCATTAAATCAGACCCTTTGGCCACTTTAACATCCAGTTTACCCGGTGCTTGGCCTTCCAAGATAGCGACAACATAGTCCGCGGTTTGTACGCCAATTTGGTAATAATCAAAGCCAAGGCTAGCAATCGCTCCGCGTTCAACATAAGAGGTTGCTGCGCCAAATACTGGGGTCTTAGCTTGGTTTGCCGAAACAATCATCCCTTCAATCGCACTGGCAACGGTATTATCAATCAAGGCATAGATAATGTCTGATTTTGAGGCAATCGCCTGTGTCGCAGTTTGTACGTCTGCGCTTTTTAAGGCTGTCGCTTCAATAAGTTTAATGCCATGTTTTTGAGTGCTCGATTTAAGCAGTTCCATCAAGCTCACTGCATTAGCCTCACCGGGGTTATACACTACACCGATAGATTTCACGTTTGGCATGATCTCTTTGATCAGCTCAACGTGCTGTTCAACTGGCGATAGATCAGAAAGCCCGGTCACGTTTTTACCCGGTTGCTCAAGTTTTTTCACCAATTTAGCACCGACAGGATCGGTCACCGCCGTGAACACGACAGGAATAGTTTTGGTTGCAGAGACGAGCGCTTGCGCCGTGGGGGTTGCGATGCCGACTAACACATCAGGATTTTCCCCGACAAATTGGCGCGCAATTTGAACAGCAATGGCTGGGTTGCCTTGCGCGGTTTTAAAATCAAAATCTAGATTTTTGCCTTGTTCATAACCTTTTGCTTTTAAACCATCAAGTAAACCTTGTCTGGTTGCGTCTAAAGCTGGGTGCTCAACAATTTGCGATACGGCGACTTTCGCTGTTTTGGCCATGATGCTTGTGGAAGAGAGTAATACTGCTCCTGCAAAAACGGCGGTAACAATGGCTTTGCCTGCTTTCATCTTAACTCCTTGATTTAAGCATTATACCCTTCCTACTTAAAGCGGTAGCAGTGCTAGCAAATGCGCTCATCCCGTTAAACACAGTTAACCTGTGCCACATTAGGATTCATCCCATTGCAGATTGCTTACAACTTCATATTGTTTAGGTATACATGTTGGATGTTGTGTTTTTAATATTTTTATGTACGCGCACTGAGCGTCGCTGACAACATTATTACCAGTAACTCAGGCTAAAGGGAAGTGAGGTTTAACAGTAAAGTAACAAAAAGAGAGATAAGAATAAGGCGAAAGTTGAATAACAAAGAGGAGTTCACTGCGGAAGTCCTCTTTGCCTTTTATTCACATGCTACCTGGGTGGCTAGAACCAGCGTTCTAACGCGGCGTCATCTAACTGACGGAATGCTCGGTTGAGGATAGCAGCCAGCTCTTTGTATCTCGGCTTCGCTTTGATTGGCTCTAAAGCAAAACCAGTATCGACAATCTTCTGGTACAGCTCTCGGTACCACCCAGCAAGCGAAGGTGGAAGTTGGGTATTGGCGCGGTTTCCCAGCCACCACATACCTTGTAGCGGTAAGCTTATGGCAAAAAGTGCCACTACCACTGCTTGGGGCATCGCCTGTGTATTTTCAAAAACCATCTGTGTCAGTACACTGATTGCGGCGATAGCTGGCATAGCCTTAACGCCAAAACGCGTGGCTTTAATGATCCGTTGCTCAGGAAAAATGAGGCCTAGCTCTTTGCGCACAGGCCAAACATCCATATATTTCTGACCATCTTTCAGGCTGTGAACGATTCCAACTTTGTTATTCATAGCGCGCCCTCACTCTCGATGCTGCCATTCAACTAAAAAATAGTTTAATGATTCAACTAATCTAGTAAAAAATTGATAGAAGTTAATATTATTTCAATTTTTTTTTGTTATATTGGCCCATTATCGCTATTCTTTGCGAGCCCTCAATCTCATTGTTGCCGTTATTTACAATTTAGGCAACTCCGAGATGAAATCTGCAAGGAATGCATCGACGACTTTACGTTAAAAGCCCCGTCTCATTATACGGAAATTCAAGTTTTATTGGCCAAGATTAGTAGCGCTCCACAACGGTTCTACTATTCTTGTGAATGATTTTTATCCTAACCGATTATTACAGGTAGTCACACATGTCTAAGCTAGTTTTAGTTTTAAACTGCGGTAGTTCTTCTCTTAAATTTGCTGTTGTCGATGCAGAAACAGGTGCTGAGCACCTATCAGGTCTTGCTGAATGTCTTCACCTTCCTGAAGCACGTATCAAGTGGAAACTTGACGGTAAACACGAAGCGCAACTAGGCGAAGGTGCAGCGCACGAAGAAGCACTCGTGTTTATGGTTGAAACTATTCTTGCTTCTAAGCCAGAGCTTAAAGCTAACCTTGGCGCTATCGGTCACCGTATCGTACACGGTGGTGAGCAGTTCACTCAATCTGCACTTATCTCTGATGATGTACTGAAAGGTATTCAAGACGCTGCAACCTTTGCACCGCTTCATAACCCAGCACACATCATCGGTATCGAAGCCGCTAAGAAAAACTTCCCTGAGCTTCAAAACGTAGCTGTGTTTGATACTGCGTTCCATCAAACTATGCCTGAAGAGTCTTTCCTATACGCTCTTCCGTACAATCTATACAAAGAGCATGGTATCCGTCGTTATGGCATGCATGGTACTTCACACTTATTCATCACTCGTGAAGTTGCAGGCCTACTCAACAAGCCAGTTGAAGAAGTTAACATCATCAACTGTCACCTAGGCAATGGTGCTTCTGTTTGTGCGATCAAAAACGGTCAATCAGTTGATACTTCAATGGGTCTAACGCCGCTTGAAGGTTTGGTGATGGGCACACGTTGTGGTGACATCGACCCTGCAATCATCTTCCACCTGCACGATGCACTGGGTTACTCTGTTGATCAAATCAACACTATGCTAACCAAAGAGTCTGGCCTACAAGGCTTAACTCAAGTGACTTCGGATTGCCGTTTTGTTGAAGATAACTACGGTGAGAAAGAAGAAGCAACTCGTGCAATGGACGTGTTCTGCCACCGCCTAGCAAAATACGTGGCTGGCTACACAGCAAGCCTTGACGGTCGCCTAGACGCTATCGTCTTCACTGGTGGTATCGGTGAGAACTCAGGCCCTATCCGTGAAATGGTACTAAACCGTTTGGCTATCTTCGGTATCGAAGTCGACAGCGCAGCAAACCTAAAAGCACGTTTTGGCGGCGAAGGTGTGATCACAACGGCAAACAGCCGTATTCCAGCTATGGTTATCTCGACCAATGAAGAGCTAGTGATTGCTGAAGATACTGCTCGTCTGGCAGGCCTTTAATTGACTTTCTGGCTAACTCTCTGAGTTAGCCAGTTTTTTACCGGGGCTCAACCCTTAGTTTCTAGCGATTTAGGTCAGCAGGCTTATTTCCAAAGAAGGTCATGTTGGGCTTTGTTCCTTTTTCAATCTAGTTTCGGTTAGATTGATTTCAATAGTTTGAGGTACTCTACTCATGTCCCGTACTATTATGCTTATCCCTATCAGCGCTGGTGTTGGTCTTACCAGCGTGAGCATGGGTGTCCTTCGCGCCATGGAGCGTAAAGGTGTTAGCGTTTCTTTTTATAAGCCTATTGCACAACCTCGCTCGGGTGGCGATCAACCTGATCTCACTTCAACGATTATCGGTCGCAACAGCGACATCAGCATTGCAGAACCGATGATGATGTCAGCGGCAGAAACGTTGATCGGTAGCGAAAAGATGGATGTGTTGCTTGAAACCGTCGTTGAGCGTTACAACCACATCAATAAAGATTCTGAAGTAACGCTGATTGAAGGCCTTGTGCCAACACGCAAACACCCATTCGCGAACCAAGTGAACGCAGAAATTGCCAAAACACTGGGCGCAGAAATTGTGTTTGTCGCGACACCGGGAACAGACAACCCAACTCAGTTGAAAGAGCGTATTGAAGTTGCGTGCTCAAACTTTGGTGGAACAAAAAATAAAAACATTTCAGGTGTTATTATCAACAAGCTTAATGCCCCTGTTGATGAAGCAGGCCGTACTCGCCCTGACTTATCAGAAATTTTTGATGATGCAGATAGCGCGAAACAAGCCAATTTAGAAGTGATGCAGATCTTCAACACTAGCCCAATTCGTGTGTTAGGTTGCGTGCCTTGGAGTATCGATCTTATCGCGACTCGTGCTATTGATATGGCCAAACACCTGAAAGCTGAAATCATTAATGAAGGTGAAATTAAGTCTCGCCGTATTAAGAGCATCACTTTCTGTGCGCGTTCTTTGCCACACATGATTGAGCACTTTAAGCCAGGGTCACTCTTAGTAACATCAGCCGATCGTCCTGACGTGATTGTTGCCGCCTCTCTGGCCGCAATGAATGGCGTTGAAATTGGTGCGGTGCTGCTGACTGGCGGTTACGATATGCCACAAGAGATTGTGAACCTATGTAAACCAGCCTTTGAAAGCGGATTGCCTATTTTTAAAGCACAAGGTAACACTTGGCAAACGTCACTCAACCTACAAAGCTTTAGCCTAGAAGTTCCAGCTGACGATAAAGAACGTATCGAGTTCATCAGCGATCATGTTGCTAGCCACATCGATGGCCCTTGGATTAATTCGCTTACTGAGGGCACGCAAGGTATTCGTCGCCTTAGCCCACCAGCATTCCGTTACCAGTTAACTGAGTATGCTCGTCGTGCAGGTAAACGTATTGTGCTTCCTGAAGGGGATGAACCACGCACAGTGAAAGCGGCATCTATTTGTGCTGAGCGCGGTATTGCGACTTGTGTTTTACTTGGTAACCCTGACGAAATCCGCCGCGTTGCTGCGCAGCAAGGTGTTGAGTTAGGTGCAGGCGTTGAAATTATCGATGCTGACTCAGTGCGCGAAAACTACGTTGCTCGCTTGGTTGAACTGCGTGGTTCAAAAGGTATGACGGAAGTTGTGGCTCGTGAAAAACTGCAAGATTCAGTATTCCTTGGCACAATGATGCTTGAAGCGGATGAAGTTGACGGTTTGGTTTCTGGTGCGGTTCATACCACAGCCAACACCATTGTTCCTCCATTCCAAATCATTAAGACCGCGCCAAATGCCTCGATTGTATCCTCTATCTTCTTCATGCTATTGCCTGATCAAGTGTTGGTATACGGCGACTGCGCCATCAACCCAGATCCAAATGCTGAACAGCTTGCTGAAATTGCGATTCAATCGGCCGATTCTGCGGCAGCATTCGGCATTGACCCGCGCGTGGCGATGATTTCCTACTCGACGGGTGAATCAGGTAAAGGTGCTGATGTAGATAAAGTGCGTGAAGCGACGCGCATTGCTCAAGAGAAACGTCCAGATCTTATTATCGACGGTCCTTTGCAATACGATGCTGCAATCATGGAAAACGTGGCGGCTTCTAAAGCACCAAACTCTCCAGTCGCTGGTAAAGCAACGGTATTTGTCTTCCCTGACCTAAACACAGGTAATACAACTTACAAAGCGGTACAACGCTCAGCAGACCTTGTTTCTATCGGTCCAATGCTGCAAGGCATGCGTAAACCAGTAAACGATTTGTCTCGCGGTGCGTTGGTTGACGATATTGTTTACACAATCGCGTTAACGGCGATTCAAGCAAGCCAAGAAACAAAATAAAATTCTTAGCTTAACTTGCTGATTAAAAGGCTCTTATGTATCACATAAGAGCCTTTTTTATAGCACACTTCCACCCTCGTTATAACCCAATAAAGCCGCGCTCATGGGGCGTATCAAGATCAAGATCCGGCCCCTTAGGTACCACTTGCGTTGGGTTAATGCCGATATGGCTGAAATAATAGTGGCGTTTGATGTGGTAAAAATCGGTCGTTTGTTTGATACCGTCGATTTGGTAAAGCTCTTTTAAGTAACCGCTTAAGTTCTCATAATCGGCGATCCGCTGTTTATTGCATTTAAAATGACCGACGTAAACAGCATCAAAACGGATAAGTGTAGTGAATAAACGCCAATCCGCCTCGGTGATCTGGTTACCGACCAAGTAGCGATACGTCGCTAAATGATTGTTGACCTTATCTAATGCCGTAAAGAGTGCATCATAAGCATCGTCATAGGCCTCTTGCGTGGTCGCAAACCCACATCGATAGACGCCATTATTAATATTGGGGTAGATATACGCATTCCATTCATCGATAGCTTTGCTGAGTGCTTGCGGATAGTAGTCTTGCTGGTTACCCGTTAACTCATTAAATGCACTGTTAAACATGCGAATAATCTCAGAAGATTCATTGCTAACAATAGTATTGGTCTTCTTATCCCACAGCACAGGCACAGTTACTCGCCCTGAATAATCTACCTTTGCTTTGGTGTAGATTTGGTGGAGTTTGGTATAGCCGAACAGAGGTTCAGGAATACCAAAAGACCAGCCTTCACTTAGCATGTCAGGACAAACGACCGTAACATCAATGTGTTCGGTGAGTGATTTGAGTTGGCGAAAAATCAATGTACGGTGAGCCCAAGGGCATGCCAAAGAGACATACAAATGATAACGGCCCGATTCTGGTTGAAATCGTGCATCTGGCTGGCTGTCGACCCAGTGTCTGAATCCTGCGTCTTCGCGTACAAAATGCCCAGCGCTGCTTTTGGTGTCATACCAAACATCGTGCCAGACGCCTTCAACTAATTTTCCCATGATCTCCACTCCTCATTCCGATGACTTTTTTATTATAAGTAGGATAGAAAATGGTAAAACCGGAGGAAGTTGTCCTTGTTATTCAGAAATTTTGAACAGTGCGATTTACCCCGCTAAGCGCACAGATAAAAAAAGCGCGACCCAGAAATGCGCCGCGCTTAAGCCTGTCACAGGCTAAATTTAGAGTTCGACATGCAAACAAGACACAGCATGTTCATCACTACCTTTAATCTGCGGTTTTTGCTGTGCGCAAATTTCCGTCGCTTGAGGACAGCGGGTACGGAAAACACATCCAGAAGGCGGGTTGATTGGCGAGGGTAAATCCCCTTCTAGCATCTGAATTTTCTTAGCACGCTCCAGTTTTGGATCTGGAATTGGCACAGCCGACATCAAAGCTTTGGTGTAAGGGTGTGATGGATTCGCAAACAACGCCTCCGAGGTGCCAAGCTCGACCGCATTGCCTAAATACATCACGAGTACACGATCAGAGATGTGTTTCACTACCGATAAATCATGGGCAATAAAAACCAAACTTAAACCAAGCTCATTTTGCAGCTCTTTGAGCAGGTTAACCACTTGCGCTTGGATTGAAACATCCAAAGCAGAAACTGGCTCATCACAGATGATCATTTTCGGTTTTAAAATGAGCGCACGGGCAATACCAATACGTTGACACTGACCACCAGAGAATTCATGGGGATAGCGGTTAATGACGTTCGGCAATAAACCGACTTTTGTCATCATCTCTTTTACACGATCCTTTACTTCTTGCTTCGAAAGTTCTGGATAAAAGGTTTGAAGTGGCTCTGCAATAATATCGCCAACCGACATTCTTGGGTTCAATGACGCCAGTGGGTCTTGGAAAATCATCTGAATTTGCTTACGGGTTTTGCGACGCTCAACCTCATGCATTTTCGTCAAATCATTTCCTAGCCACACCACTTCACCCTCGGTGGCTTCGACTAAACCAATGATCGCTCGCGCAAAAGTAGACTTTCCGCAACCTGATTCGCCTACTACACCGAGAGTTTCACCCTCATATAGGCGCACATTAACGCCATCTACGGCTTTTAGGTTGGATGGTTTAGACCACGGCCACGCGGATTTAGAGGCAATGTTGAAGTGAACTTTGAGGTTCTTTACATCCAGTAATAATGGTTTTTGTTCGCTCATTTAACCCAAGCCTCCCAATCAGAAAAACAGGCACGTTGGCGACCATCGGCAAATGGCAATAAAATAGGTGCTTCACGTTTACAGCGTTCTGTCACTCGGTGGCAGCGCTCTTGATAAGGGCAACCCGGTGGCAATCGTAGCAAGTTAGGTGGGTTTCCAGGAATCGTTGGTAAGATTTCACCTTCCGTATCCAAACGAGGAATGGCTTTTAATAAACCTTCAGCGTAAGGGTGACTCGGGTTGTAGAAAATTTCATCCACAGAGCCATATTCCATCGTACGCCCTGCATACATTACCAATACTTTGTCACATGAACCCGCAACCACACCCAGATCATGGGTGATCATGATAATGGCGGTATTGAATTCGCTTTTGAGTTCATTCAACAAATCCATAATTTGGGCTTGCACCGTTACGTCCAATGCGGTGGTGGGTTCATCGGCAATCAGTAACTTAGGCCGACATAACAACGCCATTGCAATCATAACGCGTTGACGCATACCGCCAGAAAACTCATGCGGATACATGGTAATTCGCTTACGCGCTTCGGGGATTTTAACCGCCTCTAGCATACGTACCGACTCTTCAAACGCGGCCGACTTGCTCATTCCTTTGTGCAGCATCAGCACTTCCATCAACTGCTCGCTGACTTTCATATAGGGATTCAGTGACGTCATTGGATCTTGGAAGATCATCGCAATTTGTTCAGCGCGCACTTTATTCAAGGCTTTTTCTGGCAAATTGAGGATCTCTTTCCCTTCAAATTTTGCGCTACCCGTGATAATACCATTTTTGGCAAGTAGGCCCATAATAGCGAACACGGTTTGCGATTTACCAGAGCCAGACTCCCCTACGATACCGAGGGTTTCGCCTTGCTCCAGTGAAAAAGTTAAATCGTTGACAGCGGTAACAATACCATCTTGAGTGGTAAATTCGACCCGCAGATCTTTGACATCTAATAAGCTCATTATTGCTTCCTTAATCTTTTAATTATCGGTCTTTAGGATCAAGCGCATCGCGCAGACCATCACCGACATAGTTAAAGCAAAACAGGGTGACCACCATGAACGCGGCTGGGAAAGCAAGTTGCCAAATAGCGACTTCCATTGTTTGTGAACCTTCTTGTAGAAGTGCTCCCCAGCTTGTCATCGGCTCTTGAACACCAAGACCAAGGAAAGATAAAAATGACTCTGTCAAAATCATACTTGGGATCAACAGCGTCGAATAGACCGCTACAATACCCAACACGTTTGGCACAATATGACGTGTAATAATTTTCCAGTTGCTGACGCCACACACATGCGCCGCTTCAATAAACTCTTTGCTGCGTAGGCTCAAGGTTTGGCCACGCACAATTCGCGCCATATCAAGCCATGCAATTGCACCGATAGCGACGAAGATAAGCACGATATTTCGGCCAAAGAAAGTCACCAACACAATCACAAGGAACATGAAAGGAACAGCGTATAGAATCTCCAAAATACGCATCATAATGCGGTCTACTTTACCGCCAATGAAGCCCGACGCCGCACCATAAAGTGTGCCGATCAGAACAGCAACCAACGCGCCCATTACGCCAACCATCAACGAAATTCGCCCACCCACTAAGGTACGCACATACAAATCACGCCCAAGGCTATCGGTGCCGAACCAATGATCCGCATTGGGCCCAACGTGCATTGAATACCAGTCCGTATTGTCATAGGTATACGGGGCCATCATCGGTAGTACGATCACCGCAAGGGTCATCATCGTCAAAATACACAAACTGACCATTGCCGCTCTGTTACGCATAAAGCGAATTCGCGCATCTTGCCATAAGCTGCGGCCAGCTATTTCTAAGTTTTCAGAAAACTTCTCAACCGCGGCTAGGTTTTCTCTTTTCGTTAACATAACCATACGTCCCTGTTAGTAGCGAATTTTCGGGTCAATGACCGCAAGCAAAATATCAACAATGGCGTTGAAAAGAATAAATAGGAAACCAATTAAAATGGTTACACCCATCACCAATGAGTAATCGCGGTTAAATGCAGCGTTAACAAACAGCTTACCGATACCCGGTAGACCGAAAATCGTTTCAATCACCACAGACCCCGTAATAATACCGACAAACGCAGGTCCCATGTACGACACAACAGGCAGTAAAGCAGGCTTCAAAGCATGGTTAACAACGATATAGGGATAACTCAACCCTTTCGCGCGTGCCGTGCGAATAAAGTTACTGTTGAGTGTTTCTATCATTGAGCCACGGGTGATACGGGCAAAGGTGGCAATATAGAGCATCGACATACCCAGCACTGGCAGTACTAAATATTGGAAACTTCCATCTAACCAACCACCAGCCGGGAATATTTTCCAATGCAAGGAGAAGAGATAAATTAAAGCTGGGGCGAGAACAAACGACGGCATCACCACGCCAATCATTGCCGTCGACATGATGGTGTAGTCAATCCAAGTGTTGTGTTTTAGTGCGGCAATCGTACCAATGGAAACACCCGCGATAACGGTAAAAATAAAAGCGATAAAGCCGACTTTTGCCGAGACAGGCAAGGCAACGGCGATCAATTCATTCACCGTATAATCTTGGTATTTGAATGATGGGCCAAAATCACCTTGCAAAATATTGGTCAAGTAGGTGAAGTATTGCTCAGACACGGGTTTGTCTAAGCCATATTTGGCTTCAATGTTGGCCATCACTTCCGGTGGTAAAGGACGTTCGCTTGAGAATGGGTTACCAGGAGCGAAACGCATGAGAAAGAAAGATACCGTGATCAACACCAACATGGTTGGTATCGCTTCTAATATCCTTTTTGCGATGAATTTAAGCATAAACTCACTCTTTCAGTCTGTGACAATGAAAATTAGAAAGACGCTGCATGTAAATTACTATCTGAAGATAGCTACATGCAGTGTCTAAGTCGTTATATTTTTATCAGCGTAAGTGGACTTACTTTGCTGTGATATAAAGATCTTTTGAGTAGATCTTCTCTTCCGCGTTATTCATCGGGAAGCCGCCTACATTAGGAGATAATAAACGAGATTTAACATACTGATAGATAGGGGCAATCGGCATATCTTTGGTTAATAGTTTTTCTGCATCCAGATATAGCTTAGTGCGCTCCTCTTCAGAGGTTGATTTTAACGCTTTATCAATAATTGCATCGTATTCAGCGCTTTGGTAGTGCAAACCACCCGTGGTGTTATTGCTCACCATTAAGGTTAGGAATGAAGACGCTTCATTATAGTCACCACACCAACCAGCACGTGCCACTTCAAAGTTACCTTGATCTTTAGAATCTAGATAGGTTTTCCACTCTTGGTTCTCTAATACGACATTAATACCGAGCGTTTTTTTCCACATAGAACCCAGTGCTACAGCGATTTTCTTGTGGTTTTCCGATGTATTGTAGAGGAGGCTGAATTTCAGAGGGTTGTCTTTATTAAAGCCCGCTTCAGCCAACAATTTTACCGCTTCTGCATCGCGCTCTTTTTGCGTCATCTTGCCATATGCTGGCATTTGAGGATTAAAGCCCGCCGTAATTTCAGGTGTTAAGAAATAAGCTGGTTTTTGGCCTTGACCTAAAATCGCATCACTCACAATGTTACGGTCGATAGCGTAAGAAATCGCTTTACGCACACGAACGTCGTCAAATGGTGCCTTTTTGGTATTGAACAGGTAGTAATAAGTACACAAGTTACCCTGAATCGATACTGATTCTGGATGCTCTTTCTTCAGACGCTTAAAATGCTCGGTGGGTAATTCATAAGAGATATCGATTTCACCTGATAAGAAACGGTTCATTTCTGATACTTGGTTTTCAATAGGCAGGAAGGTAACTTTGTTAATGACTGTTTTGTCATTGTCCCAGTATTGCTCGTTACGCTTTAGTACTAAACGCTCATTGACAACCCATTGATCAACAACGTAGGCACCGTTACCAACAAAATGCTCAGGCTTGGTCCATTGGTCACCAAACTTTTCTACGGTTGCTTTATGAACGGGTTTCACGGTTGTGTGGCCCATCATCATGACGAAATAAGGCACAGCATCTTCAAGCTCAACAACGAGTGTGTGGTCATCTTTAGCTTTAACGCCAAGCTCACTTTTGTCTTTCGTTCCTGCCACAATATCTTTTGCATTCTTCATCTTAGTATATTCCATATACCAAGAATAAGGAGAAGCCGTTACAGGATCGACTGCACGTTGGAAGCTGAAAACAAAATCACCAGCCGTGACAGGATCACCATTTGACCATTTTGCATTTTTGCGCAAATGGAAAATGAATGTTTTGTTGTCTGCCGTTTCCCAACTTTCTGCAACCCCAGGAATGGTTTTACCATCCGCGTCTTGGTTCACAAGCCCTTCCAATAAGTCACGAATTACGTGCGACTCAGGAACACCTTGGGATTTGTGAGGATCGAGTGTGGCGACTTCAGTACCGTTACCACGAACGATTTCCTGAACTTTGGCCAATTTGGTGCCGGCTGGAACATCAGCCGCGATAGAAAAAGTAGAAGTGGCAGCCACTGCCATACCCGCCCCTAGAAGAAGGGCTTGGGTGATTTTATTTTTATACATGCATAAACTCCAAGTTTTTATTTTTGCATCCATGACTTCCTTGAGAGCTCTCTAGCATCGCTAGAACTTTAGATTTATTTAGCGCAAAAACTAAGCAGAAAAATCTAAAAACTCCTAAGGATAGCGGCACACATTAGCAACCATTGAAGTAATTTGCCATAAAATCGTAGCAAAAAAATGCATAATTCCATGGTTTACCTAATGGAATAGATAAATAGCCCAACAATTAACTCAAACTCAGTGAATTAAAGTTACCAAGCGCTATCTGGTCAGACCATAGTGCTAAATCATCTAGTGTTGAGTACATTTTCAGCACGTTTCACTGGAAAATCAGCCTTTTTTTAACATCTTAGTTACGTTAGATCTAACTTAAAGGGATAATCCTGCCATCTGAAAATAAAATCCGTGAAGAGTGTCACTAAAATCGATTAACAATAAATTAACAACGTGTTGATTGGTAATAATAAATAAACACTTTCACCGAAAAGTGTAATCTAATGCTTACGCAAATCGACATTCAGTTTAAGCGATGCTCAAACTGGCACTAAGATGATCGAGCTCAATGTAACGAATCAGCTCCATGGCCGAACGAATGCCCAATTTACTTTGAATTCTCGCTTTGTAAGTACTGACTGTTTTCTGATTAATATCCAGTTGATTAGCTATCTGCTTATTGGTCAAACCTTGAATCAACAAATTTGCCACACTCAACTCTCTGCTGGATAGTCTTTCATTGAGTCGAAAACTAGGTTGAAAATTAACTGTTCGCCCAACCTCCCCCATTATGCTCTGAATGGTGTCAGTCAATGCAGCTGATTTCACAATGTGGCGCGCATGTGCAAGTTCTGCAGATATTGCTTCATGATATTCATTGAGAAAAATAAGTCTTCCCTTAAAATTCATCGATTCAATATGCTGATGCAACTGCAAACTAGCGTCTTTACTGCAGTAGCTATCCACAACCACTAAATTAAAAGGTAAATCACGCAATCTCTTTACAGCGCAAGCGAGATCACTGGCAACGACCACTTGCGTAACGCGTTTTTCTCTCATCAACATTTTTCTTAGGGCATTAGCGCTAGTCGAATTTTCTCCAACTAATAAGCAATACACACCATCTTCAATACTTTGATGGCTTAACTGCTTGCTGATATTTTTGCTATACAGTTCAGCGAGATCGCCAATCGGCATCGGCATCGCCGAATAATAACCTTGACAAGTATCCACGCCTAAATGACGTAAATATTGCCAAGTATCTTCGTCCTCCACACCTTCGACAACACAATGCAAGCCTAAGGATTGCGCTAGCAATAAGCACATGTTGGTGAGTTGCTGGTTTTTATAATTGGTGGAGAGATCGCGGACAAAGCTTTGATCTACTTTAAGTTCTGTAAAGGGTAATTTCGAAAGCTGACTTAGAGAGGCGTAGCCTGTGCCAAAATCATCAATGGATAAACCAACACCATGCATTCTTAAACGCGCAAGATTAGCCAGTGATGCTGTCGTACCGTTATAGACATGATCTTCCGTCAGCTCGAGCGTGAGTTTATCAGTGGGAAACGCGTATTTGTGACAGAGAGTAAGAATAGGGTCACAGATCAGCTGTTGTAAATTACTCTGGGAGATATTGATTGATAACTGAAGATCGGCTGACAAACTGCCTAAAGCCGATAATGCTTTATCCAAAACAATTAAAAACAGCTTATCCATCAAATTCAGCTCTTCAATAAGAGGCAGAAAATGCGCAGGGCTTAATACACCATGAACTGGGTGATCGAGTCGGACAAGTGCCTCGACTCCAACCATGGCACCCGTTTTAAAATCAAACTGAGGTTGATAGTAATTGAATAACCAATCTTCACTGAATGCTGTTTCTATCTCTTTGTACCCTAATGAGATAGGCGTAATGCTTGCGGCCTGTTGTTCACACTTCACATGAAACGCATGAATCACAGTTTCAAGTTGCTCAATAGAATAGGGCTTTCGCAAAACATCGACAAAATTAAAGCTCGCTAAACAGCACATGTTATAAGTAAGGTCTAACACGGCATCGTCAACAGCACTCAATATAATAATTCCGAGTGAAGGATGTTTATCCCCAAGCATCGACAAAAGCGTAACTCCGTCCATTTCCGGCATATGAATATCACAAAAAACCAGCGATATCTCTTTGCGCAAGCATAAAGCCAACGCTTGGTGTCCATTTGCTGCAATATCGACGTTATTCAACCCAAGCTGTCTGAGTTTCAGTTTCAAACTCGTGGCTTGAATTCGATCATCTTCGACAATCAAAATGTTCATTCGTCATCTACTCGTTGCTGTTTATCTAACCATTCTTGTGCTTGTGTAATCACGATTTTCATTTCCATTATCAGTCGTTGTTTTGCAGATACAACAGCTTGTGGTTCTAATTCGCGCTCCAAGCTAACCGCAAGATTCGCGAGATAATCCAGTTGAAGCGCTCCGGCAGAGCCTTTAACACGATGGGCTATCATTTTGTAATCAGAATCATGCTTTTCGAGTCTATCGACCTCGGCCGCTAAAGATTCTGCCACAACAGAAGCAATTTCACTTTTTTCACCCGGTAAAAAGCTCTCAAGCCAGCTTTTTGAGTCAGCATTTACTAAAGGATACATAGAAAGATAACCACTCAACATAGTATACAGCGACGCCAACGAGTAGGGTTTATACAACACGTGTTCCATACCAGACTGGTGAGCCTTCTCTGCGATCAACCGTGAGTCTTCTGCCGTACAACCGATAACCACCTTATATCTCTCTTGCGGAATATGATTTTTAACAAATCTTGCTAAAGCGAAACCATCCATTTTAGGCATATGGCAGTCCGTTAGTAGTAAATCAAACTGGCTGTCTTCGTTTTGTAAAAGATGGCATGCCTCTTCTCCATCACCAACAATGGTTGCTTGCACACCAAGTTCATGTAGCTGTTTTTTTAATAACAAACGGTTAATAGCGTCATCATCAACCACCAAAACATGCCCACAAAGTTTCATTTTTTTCGGTTGAACCAGCACTTGTTCACTATCTTTTATCTTATCAATAAGAAGGTCAGGATAGAGATGTTTTTTGGTCATTATCGCGTCAAAATCGACCAAGGATACACCACCTTGACTCACCGAAACTTGCCAACACTTCAACCACTCGATAATGCGTTCGTTAGTGCAACGGTAGTTACGTTGACTCAACGGTTCAGATAGCGGCTCACCACAAATGGGAAGCACTATTGTTACTTGAGTCCCCTCATTCAGCGTACTGGAAACTGTAATATGACCATCCATTAGATTGACTAAATTCGATACTATTGACATACCAAGCCCAGTACCGCCATATTGGCGAGTAATGGTTTTATCCGCTTGCATAAATGGCTTAAATAACGAATCCAAGTGCGCTTCATTCATTCCGCACCCCGTATCTTTTACGGCAAAGACTATCTGTTCTTCCGTCAATTCAACGTGGATGGAAACCGTACCTGCCGTAGTGAATTTAACAGCATTGGCTAATACATTGGTAAGAACCTGATTTAAGCGTAATGCATCAAACTTTGCGTAAATAATAGCTGTCGGCACCCAATCAACAACGAACTCAACGCCTTTCAACTTAGCACTCGCTTCAAAGCTTCTAATCGTGGGACATAACTCTTCTAAAATATTATGCTGGCGTATATCTAATTGTAATTGCTGAGCTTCCATTTTTGAAAAATCTAAAATCTCATGGACATGGTGCTTAATTCTCTCGGCAGAACGAATTGCATTCGTCAATAACAAACGGCTCTCATCGTTTTTAATTCGAGTTGATAAAATCTCCATCAACCCTAGCATGGCCGCAATTGGCGTTCTAAGCTCATGACTCATTACAGCTAAAAAATGATTCCTCGCATCTACAGCTTCTAGTGCCTTATTATTAGAATCACGTAATGCCAATTCTGAGAGCTTGAGTTCTGTGATATCACTGCAAACGGTCAAGTAATGAGTATCCCCACTCTTGGGATGCGCAATCGATTCATGATTAATGACATAATATTTCTCATCAATCTGATAGTGTTTATTCGACAGATCGACAGATCCGATGCCAGTACATATGAGGCAATTCACATCATCACTAATTAGAGAAGCCTTGCTACATTGCTTATATGAACGGTTAGATAACACTACTTTCCCATTCACATCTGAAATGAAGATCATGCTGGGTATTTTATCGAGCAAATCTGTCAGCCATTGCACTTGAACTTCTGAAAGTTTTGAACTGATTTGACTGTATTTTAAGGAACTTTTTAACTTATAAAATATAATTATTCCAAATAATAATAAAAACAGAAAAATACACATTGCAATCAAAGAATAGATTATAACTTGCTGCTTATCATAACCATAATTCACATTTACTTTCTTATGGAGTGATTTTAGTGCATTAATCTCAGACTCAGTTACCATAGTTAAAGATCGGCTGAGCATTTCAAACAATATCGACTCGTCCTTTCGAAAGACCATACCGATATTAATAGAGTAACCTTCATTATCTATTGCTGGAAGTATCAAAAACTTATCACCAAGGTATGCCATTTGCTGATTTATAATATCTTGATTCATTAAGGCATGAGTTATCTTACTGATTTTAAATCTAGAATAACCTTTTTAAGATCTCTATAAACTTTAACTTTTTTATTATCTTCATAGATTTTTAAGTGGCTATATAAGTAACCAGTACGATCTAATATCGCTAATTTTTTCTGTTGAAAAGGCTTTTTAGTGACCACATAACCAAATTGCAAATTAGTGTAAGGTGGGGTCGCTATAAAATCACGATTATCGATGTCATCGACATTTAATGAAGGCAATAAATCGACTTCATTATCGATAAGCATTTGTCTAATATCTCTACCATTGGCCGGCACATACTGAAATTTAAGAAAGCTTTTTGACTCAATGAGCTTGAGTAAATCATGGACATATCCCTTCACCTGATTATCCCCCTCATCGCAATAAGAGAGTGGATATATATCTTCTTCTATGGTGTATCTGACAATTTGATTGCTATTTTCTTGACTTAATAATTTTAGGCTGTCTTTATTATTCAAAAAATAAATATTAGTCGAGTCTATCTTATTAGCTGTATTTCCTGTTGCTTCAGCAAGAATGAGTTTATCAAAAATGTTTTTTAATTCATTATTTCCCATCGGCAAAATAATTCTATTTATTTCGACACCTAATCGACCATCTGCAATAATCTCACCGTCATATCCAGAATTAGGGCTGATATAATGATTGAGTGATATATAGTTGGTTATCGTTGCATCGGCTAAACCTTGCTTCATCATTTCTGCTGATTCTAAGAAACTTTGTGCTAGTAATATGTGTGGGTAATGGCTCTGCTCTAATGTTTCACAATAAGATGAACCTTGTACGCAAACCCATTTCAAATGATTCATATCTTGCTGATTTAATTTTTTGTCCCTTAGCCAAATCACTCGTAGGTTATTATAGAGTGGCAAGCTGAATAAAATGTTTTTTTCTCTCTCTTTTGTTTTGCTAAAACCAATAGCAAAATCCACATCACCATCATGCACAGCAGCAACAAGATCAGTTATCGATTGATAGCTACGATATTCAATTTTGACATCAAGCTCTTTTCCTATCCCTACCGCATAATCATGTTGAATACCGATTGTATTCTCAATGCCGCCCCAATAAGGTAGCCAAGGTTCAGACAATACACCCATTACAATGACTTTTTTTGCTTTTAAATAGGTACGTTCCGAATCTGATAAATAATCGGCGGCATAAACAGTATTAAAAAGTAAGTTAATTGCTAAAATTAACAGCAAGTAGATACGTAACAAATTCATTCTCGTGATATTGATTCCAATATCCAACTAGTTTAACGATCCTGCTCGTCATTGCCA
>NZ_CAWNIB010000249.1:0-21996 GCF_963874405.1 Vibrio sp. V08_P9A1T1 | reverse complement strand
ATATTGGCTGCCAGCCCAACCTTGTGAGACGCGCACCCAGCATGAGCTGTGTTCATCGCCGTTGGAATATCTGTCCCACGGGAAATGCAGTTTGACGCGGCCATGTTCGTCACAGAAGATTTCTTCGCCGTCAGGGCCCACGACTAACGCCATGCAAGGGCCATCCACTTGAGGTTTGGCTTGCGGTGTCGCACGCCACGTGACATCAGCAGGAATGAGCGTGAATTGGTTGCTGTACGTGGTCGCGCCACTGCCGCCCTCTTCTTCCAATGCTTGTGGCTGACGCCCTTGATGATGCACTTGCACTACAACCCAATCGCGGTTCGCGCTGTCGTCAAGATGCTCTTGTAAGTCGAACTTTGTGCCCGCTTGCAGGCCAGGATGGTTACTTTTTCCGCTCGCGGTACGCGCTTCTCGTCGTAAGTACTCTAAGCGAATTTGATTAAAGGCTTTGCCGCTGACGTCGTCTTTAAAGCGACCCGGTGCATCAAAGTGCTCGTAGGTCGCTTGCTGGTAATCCATCTCGCGCCCTTGCGCTTGCTGGGCAAACGAGTAGCTCGGCTTTTTAAAGCTGTAATCTTGCAGCGCGCTGTGGCTCACTTCGGTTTGGCTGTGTTGCGTTAATTGCGACACATAAGGGCTCTCCATCACGCCACCCGCAAGGGCGTTGTAAGGGATAGGCGTTTCTCGCTTTATCAGGCTTTGGCTGTCGTCACTGAAAAAGAGGGTGTGTTTCCCCTCTTCATGAATGAAGTGATACACCAAGCCTTCTTCGGCGGCTAAGCGGTGCAAGAAGTCGATATCCGTCTCACGGTACTGCACGCAGAATTCACGCTGAGCACACTCACGTTTCAGCGAGAAGGCGTAGTCGTTAATGCCCATTTCTTGCAGTACGATGGAGAGGATTTCAGGAACGGTTTTGAGCTGGAAAATACGGCTGTTTTGGCGCAGTGATAGCCGCTCTAATGCCGGGACTAAGGTCAGTGAGTAAAAGGTGTGATGATGGCCAATATCGCCTTTACTGAACTGGCGCACAATGCCGTGCACGCGCTGCACGACAAGGCCATCACGCAGCATCTCAAGCTGAGCGGTTTTGTCCACCAGCTCCAGCGCCGTTAAGCCAGATTGGCGACTGGCCAGTTTTATCTCATAGCGAAAACCGTAGCAATGCAGGCCCGCTTGCGCGCTATCAGACAGCGATTCCACGCCTTGGTATTCACGCACCACTAGCGTGTCGTCTGCCAAACCCTCCACGGTGAGCCTAAAACTTAACCTTGCCATCTTTTTCCCTTCCACTCTTTTATCGCAAAATGACACTAGTACAGCAAGTGCAGTGCCAGATATTTTTCTTTGATATTCATGAGCTTATAAACAGCTCGATTGACAAAGGCAACAAACTGCCTGATATGAGCAAAAAGTTGCCCTTCAATAACCAATTGTTGCTCAGCTTATTGAGTCTGAGCTTCCTGATTATGTGTCACAGTCAAATGCTCAAACTGCTTGTCGAGCTCGGCCATTTTCCAGCTCAAATTATTAAGCCGCTGCTTCAGAATCATAAACTCCTGTTCAGCCTGTACAACATCACCTTTTTTGAGCAACTCTTCGACATATGCAGCTCTCCCATAAATAGGTGACAGACTAATAGCGAACTCCTCCAGCGATTTGGTTTGTCTTTGCAGTTCGGTTAATTTTCCTTTTTGCGCGAGCAGCGCGATGTTGGCCATCTTGGTTCGCGTTTCACTAAAACGCTCCATAAAGCGCTCAGTTTGTTGCAGAGCTTCACGCTTAGCATCGGCAAACGCTTGATCAACCTCCAGCACCGATTCGGTTTGGGGATAAAGTTGCAATAACGCATCCAACACTTGCTGGGCTTCAACACGAGCCGATTCAAAAGAGAGCGCCATTTTTTGCTCAATCGCCTCTCGGTACAATGGCACAATCTCATTTGACAACTGTTCAAGCTTGGCTGGCGAGTTGGCCTGTTGAAACGCATTGACCTGCTCTGGCGTATGTAAAGCAGGTAACCTTAGGTTGGTTGCATAAGATATTGAGTTGAAAAACGGCAAATAAGTGACGGCTCCATACACCATCACAACACCAAGAACACCGGATATAAAAGCGGCCACATGCGTAACACGTGAGCGCTTTTGATTACGCACCTGCTCAACCTGTTCCGTTTGAGTATGGCGCTTTAGCAGCGAATGATATTGCGTTTCTAAACGATCAATATGTTCAAAAATAGCAAAACCTACTCCTTCGAAATCAACCAAATAGTCGGGCTGTTGCAGCTCTAAAATGGCATGCATGCGCTCACAAAAGCGCTCACAACGGTATAAATCACGCAGTGCTTCATGATTCGGACGCAGATCTTTTAACTCCCGCACTACACGAGCATTAACCCAATCGAGCACTTCCTTGCGCATTTTCGCCGATTTTACGTCCGGTTTTGGCAAATTACTTAAGCAGCAGCACAGCAGTTCAACACCATTGGCGTATCCCGCTAAACCCTGCATTTTTAAACAGGCTACGGTGTAATAACCGCACAGCAAAAGGTCAATCCCCGGGCCTTTTGCTAATGTTTCACAAGCAACTTTCACCACAGCCCAGTCTGGACCACCTGATAATGGGTTGTTACGACGATTGATCTCATCTCTCACCTTTTGGTAGGCATCAATGTGACGAACAGCGGCAGCATCATCTATCAAATGAAAACGAGCGTGGTCGATAAATACAATATTGGACATGACTACAGCGTCCTAAGTGAGTTGAGGAGCGATGACCAATCGCTCCTCACTATTATTTTAGTAAAGGGTTTTCGAGAGTTTGAATGACTTAAATAACCGCTCGGTGAATGGGTTAATATCTGCCTCTGAATTGAGTCGATAAATCATCTCACCACCGTCAACTGCAAACTTAAAGTCAACCGACGTGGAACTAGCACCCACCACATCACCTTGTTCAAGCAAGCGGAAAAATGCCCACGGACCTTGGATATTAATACTTCGTGGCGACATATTATTTTTAGTCGGCACTAACGTTACTTTAGAGATCGCAGAATCACGCAGCGTATTTGGCCAAATCAACTCGACACTGTCTCTTGGGCCGTGACTATAAGCGAGATATTGACCATCAACATTCAGCACACTGCGGCGTTTGTTGTTGCTCAAGCGTAACGGTTCAACCGAGAAACTAACGTCTAAGACCCCTTTGCGGTTAAAGAAAGCTTGCTGAATTTTCTTCGCCTGCTTGAGCTGTTCTAGAACGTCTTTGCGAATAATCGACTGCGCGTTATCGTCATCATTGACCGCAATATTTTCTTCCACAAACATTCTTAGCTGGTTGTTGTAGAAGTTGTCTAATGTGCCATTGGGCGCAAAAAACGCTTCAAAGTCAGAAAGAGAACTGTCTTTGTTGGATGACTCATTAAATGGATAGCGCCCAGCTAATTTCTCTTCAAAGGTTTTGTAAACATCGTCATGCCAACGAACTTCAAGGTGCTTAATCGCTTCTTGTTTGACAACATACCAACTCTCATCCGCCAGTTTAGACACCATAGTATCGAGCGGTTTAGGCAAACCTGATGCAATACGTTTCACCGTGTAAATTGGATCAGCGTTCACTAATTTTACGCGTGCTTTGGTGGCATCAAGCGCAGCCATACCAACATCTGGCGCTTCTTGAATAGATTTGAGGTAATTTTGTAACTCTTCCACCGCCACTAATACTTCATTGATGTACGCTGGCTTATCACCGACTGGCTTGAGCATAGCGTTTAGTTCAGCAAAGGGCGCATCAATCTGCGAAGCAACTTTGTATTTTGGATTTTTTAACAGCTCTTTTTGCGCGGCTTCATCTTTAGGCACACTGGCATACATTTGAGTATTGCTTTCTAAAGTGCGAAGCAAACGCTGCATCGGTTCAATGTTGCCGGTAAAGTTTTCTAATACTGACACCGCGTCATTGATGTCGCTAAAATACTTAACGCTGATTTCATTAAGAGCCGCACGCCAGGTATTGGTGTAGTCCGCCACATACAAGCTGCGGATTTTGTTACGAAGGTCATGCTTATCCGCTTCGCTAAATTGAGCCGATTTGGATTGCCCTAGTACCCAACTGTCGATCAAGGCCAGCTCAGAAACGGATTCTGATTGCGGCATGAAGTAATCTTCAAACCCTTTTTTGGTAAGCATTTGCGGAATATACAGAGAGCTGCTGTTGACCACTCGCTCTTCAAAAACCACATCAAAGACGGGGCCAATCAAGTTGCGTAAATTGATCGAGGGGCCAAGAACCGTTTGTGCATTCAACTTCAAATTACGGTAAACACGTTGATCGTTAGGCATAGAACCAAGATCAGACTGCACTTTCGCCACCACCTGATCATAAGGCTTCATCACCGACTCTGCATTGCGATCACCGCGCGCGCGATCACCCGCTAAATCCGTGTGTAACATGGCGTAGTCTAAATGCCCCAGTAGTTCTTCTTGGATCACGCGTTGCCCAGCGAACTCTTGCTGCCAGTATTTGGAGAAATAATCGAGTACATAATCCTTATAGCGGCCACTTTTATCTACCATCATGCGATAAACACGCAGCACGGCCAGTTTCTCTTCATCTGTTTTGGCTTGGTTAAGCTGCACAACGACATCAGCCATTAGCAGAGGTAAAAATCGGTTTTCCAATAAATTCAAATAAGTAGCTTCAACCATTGGACCAATCGTGTGGCCTTGGTACAAACCAAAATCGGAAATGTACTGTGGTTTATCACGGAAGAAGCCAAACTCTAACGTCGCTTCACGAATTTTATTGAGCGGCACGAGAACATCTTGCTGAGAGGCTAAATAAAGATTAGAGGGGAACTCGTTTTTGTACTCGTTTACTTTCGCTAACACCGCATCAGAGTGCTTCACGTTACTAAGGTAATAACGATGCCAAGTGCCGACTAATAACACAGTTGCAATAGAGCCGGCCACTACTGACAAACCAATCAAGCGCCGTTTTTGCTTCGCAACACGAAAATTATCTGAGGCAAGCCCAGCTTCAGGATAGATGATGTTATTAAACAGCTTTTGTGTGAAATAAACCGTTGAGTTTTTGGCTTGCTGCGCTTTGTTGATGGCATGATCTAGCCCGTAACGACGTGAAGCGGCATCATCAAATGCGTTTGTGGGTACGCCCTGTTGATACACAGAAGTGAAATACGCACCACGCACCAAAGCCGACGTAGAGAACTGATCACTGGCCAATGCATCGTTGAAAAATTGTAATAAGATCTCTTTTAAACCAGAAATTTGACGCGTGAAGCTATAAATAGCATTGCGCTCTTCGAGATCCATAGGTACAGAAACCGCATGCGGCAGTACATCATTAATGCGCTCAACAAACTGACTGTAGTCTTTTGAAAACTCGTTGAGCCAGTTATCCAAGTCATCAATAGAGTCGAGCGAAAAGGTAAAGCCCAGCACATCTTCACGCTGACTGCGCGAGTAATGTTTAAAGAAAGGTTCAAAACCGTGTAATAAATCCAATTTCGTCAATGCAATATAGACAGGTAGACGCGTGGATAACGTCTCCATCAGTTCACGTAAGCGAGCACGTAATAAATTGGCGTAAGCTTTACGCTCGGTTGCAGTTGCGGTTGCTAAGTGAGAAACGTCTAACGCTAAAACAATACCGTTAAGTGGACGACGGCTACGCGTTCTCTCCAACCAATTAACAAAATGAAGCCACAAACGGCGCTCCATCGCACCATCGTTATCATTGCTATGGTTACCTTGTGTCAGTAGCTCTCCATCTGGATCAATCAATACCGATTCATCGCCAATCCACCAATCAAACGAATACGGGTTTTCACTTTTTTGACCCGAGGCTCGCATTACCGAAGAAAAAACAAAGTTTTGCCCAGAGCGGTTGATGAGGCTGGTTTTACCGGCATTTTCCAAACCGAGCACTAAATACCATGGCAACGCATAAAGATAATTACGTTTATTGAGGTTCTCTTTCATGCTGACCATCACTTGGTTCAGCTCAACCTCTTGGCGCTCTTCATAGGCTTTAATTGGATCTTGGCGAAGCTGATCTTCACGCTTTTGCTCGGCTTTAAAACCTTGCAATTTTCGCCACTGCCAAACACCCCAAACGGCCAATGCACCTAAAGTGAACAAGCTACTTGCCACTGCGCGAGCGGTTATCGATTCAAGTGGCTTATTACCCGCGATCTCTAGCCAAGGGCCTGCCCACCAAATCGCAACATTCAATAGAATGAATGTGCTAAATAGCAAAATAGGCATCGCCGCGGCAATGCCCGGTGTTAACTTTCTTGCGATCCCAACAATAAATTTCCACATGGGTTTGTGTCCTTCGTTTACTCTGACGTTGTGTATTGTTCTAATTGCTCAACTAATGAGGGTTCCCAATCGGTAACGCTCATGGTGCTAACCTGAGCATGTAACGTTTGGTACTGTTCTTTCGCCATCGCATCTAAATTATTGCTATTTAACAAATCAGCCGATAATAACCGCCAATAGAATTTATCCCTTGGCTCACTGGCGCTGACCAGACCATCGTTGAGCATAGAGAGCGCCACCGCAATGCCTCCCTCTTTCGCTAAGCTAAACGCCTCTTTGCGTTTGTCTTGCCAATCACCTGCTACTTGGCCTTGGGCGCTACTTTGCTGCTGGCTGAGTAGCCACTCTTTTACGCTCGCATTGACAAAAGGCTCGCCTCCTTTGAATTTCAACTCGAGCAGCGCAGGTAGACGTGCCACAAACTGCTGGCTTTCACTCAAAATGGCTTCACTCCACGCCTTTTGGCCTAAGCTTTGCGCGATTTGATAGCTCATCATCTGCCCTTCAAACCAGTAAGGTGCCATGGTCAAACTCTGCTCTACCTTGCGCCATAAGGCTAAATCTGGGCTACGCATTTGGTCGTGATACTCTTTGATTCGTTCTTGCGCCATCGCCCGTAACAGTGTTTCACCGCTGACGTCGTGCTCAGGTAATGAGGTAATACTTGACCACACGGCAAAACGCCTGACTCGTATTGCCAAGGCAATGCCGAACTCTTGTTCAGACAAAAACTCAGCTACCTTTAGTAAGGTCTGCTTAGTAGCTTTGTCACTTGAACTGTCGACTGAGATGGCGCTCTGGGTGGTGGTTTTACGTTCAACCGCCGGAGTCTCTTGCACATGTTGAGTCGCTTGCTCACGTTCTGTTGCACGGCGCAGTTGGGCTTGAACTTTAGCCACTAGACTTTCAACGCTTTCAGACATCAGTCCGGCTTGAGTAGTCGCTTGCTGTAGCGCGTCGATCGCGGTGTTTAACTCATCACGATCTGGTCCATCAAATTGTGCGAAATCTAACTTGTCGATGACTAAGGCTAACCGCTGCACAATCTGGCTGAAGAATTTGCGACGTGGCAAACTGCCTCTTTTGCCTGGCGCAGGGAAGCAATCTTCCCAGTAAAGGGACATGAAATCGCTCAGCAGCTGCAGCGACGTGGTGAAACGTAGCGGTGTGACTTGGTTATGCAAACACTGCAACAAGTAGATCAATAATTTGAGATCTTTACTTTTTTCGCTGAGCAGTTTGAGCGTACTGTGTTCGACTTCATCCCATTGCACACTAGCGTGGGAGAGTGACCCCACTTTCATCATTTGATCTTCAACAAAATCAAACAGCGGATCATCAATCAGCCGCTCACCCACAGGGTTATCGGCTTGAATAGGCTGAGTAATACAGCGGCGATAATCGGTTAACTCCATTGGAACTCCTTACCAACCACAGCGTGTTTTTAGTGCCGTTAATGATTGCGAAAGCTCGCTCGCATCAAACTGCAATCCATCAACAAAAGGAGAGTTTGAACGCAGCACAAGGCGATTTTCTCGCGCCATCGCTTTCATCATCTCAATCGCTGGCATGCCTCTGCCTGAGGAAAAGAGCAAACCTAAATCGTCACTACGCCAAGATTGTGCCTGCATATTAGCAATCGACACTTGGATGCGAGGGTCATCAATCGCGCTAGGAAACGCCAATTCCACTCGACTCAAATTGTCGATACAGCTCATCAGCAGCACAGGTTTAGCGTTATCGTCAAACTTTGTATTTTGATTTAACGCAACCAAAGTAATCCACGCATTACCTTTATCATCGTCACCTTCCACGGTTAAGTGACTTGCTTCCCCGTCTTGATACTGGCTGATGCTATCAAAGGCGCGTTGCCAAGATAGCGGCGCATTGGGCGTTGCCGCTTGAGGCATCACCACGTCAGAAGGCGTTTTAAACAGGTGGTCAAAACAGCTCAATCGCTCTAACCGAGATGTGATCGTAGTGCATTGCTCTGCTTGTGCTACAGCGTCATTTTCCGCATTTGCCATGGGAAAATACAGCGTCATAGAGAGGCAAACTGTGAGCCTAAACAACCGTTTATTCATGGTGTTTTAATCTCCAATTTTTGGCATTTATAGGCCAAGGTCCGCTTGGGAATACCGAGGCTTTGGGCCGCTTTGGCCCTGTCACCAGCAAAATATTGGAGGCGCTCACGGATAATACGAGACTCAAATTCATTCACCGCTTGTTTTAAATCATCCACCACTCGGCTGACACCTGACTCAGCTTTAGCGACCTTATGCCCATGTCGTTCAGTCTCTGGCTGCTGTTCGGCTTTAGTGTATGCTAAACGTTGTGTAAAGCAGGACTCCTCCACCTGTGTGCCATCCAGTGTTTGCGCACAACCAAATTCAATAAGGTGCTTGAGTTCACGCACGTTACCGGGAAAGTCATAACGTTTTAGGCAATCGATCGCTTTATAGTGCACACCCCGAATGTTGGTTGCATGCTGCTGATTAAAGCTGCGCACAAAATGTTGGCTAAGCCGTTCAATGTCATCCATCCTTGCCGCAAGACGTGGCAAAGTGATCGGGTACTGAAATAAGCGGTAATAAAGATCCTGACGAAACGATTTATTACGCACTTGTTCGAGGAGATTGACATGCGTTGCTGAAACCAAACGAAAATCAGAAGATTGTTCGTTTTTACCGCCAATCGGCCGAAAAGATCGAGATTCCAACACCCGCAGTAATTTGGCTTGCAGGCTCAAGGGCATATCACCGATTTCATCCAAAAACAGGGTTCCGCCACCGGCTTGCGCAATCAACCCTTGTTTATCGCTATCCGCGCCGGAAAACGCCCCTTTGCAGTAGCCGAACAGTTCACTTTCCAATAAGTTTTCAGGGATAGCCGCGCAGTTAATAGCAACAAATGGCGCTTGTTTACGGGGCGAGAGTTGGTGCACCGCTTGCGCGACCAACTCTTTACCTGTCCCTGTTTCACCTTGCACCATCACTGAAAGCTGTGATGGCGCGGCGTTGATGATCTGCTCTCTTAATTTTTTCATCGCCAAACTGTTACCGATTAAGGTTTCAGAGAGGCTCGCAATTAATGAGCGACGAGCGTTGTCTCGCTGGACGTCAGACAAGGATTCCGATAAGTTTTGTCGATTTTGTTCTTCCCGTTGCATCTCATTAAGCAACGACCACTGATGGCAAAACACATCCACATACTTGATAAAATCTGGCTGCTCAAATAGGCCTTCCAAGGTATGGGTTTCACCAATCAACAGCAAAATAGACTGAACTTGTGTATCCCCATTAGGTAACGGGTGTACAACCACGCTATCTAGCATGCCGACCCGGCTAGTGAGTTGACTAAACAGGCGATTAGATTGCCAAAAAACCAATTCATCAGCGGTTAAGTGCATCGATTTGGCCGATTGCAATACATGAGCAAACGGACAATCAAAATCGGTGACCGACCAGCTTAAATTCAGCGGGTTATCCTGTGGCACTAAGGTACGGCCGTCTGAACTGGGAACCAGTAACAAGCAAGTATCGAGCCTTAGCTCTCGGCGCAGCGTTTCTACAAACAATGCGGCCAATTGGCTAGGCTTTCTCGCGACAACAAGCTCGGTTGCGTAAGCTAACCAGTGACTCATGATCACTCAACCTCTCCAATAAACTCACCCTCTTCCGCCGCTAAATAGATGCGTTGCACTGGTTGTTTATCAGCCAGTTTATTTAACAAAGCTAATGAAATCGGTGGTAGTAATTGACCTTCGATGATCGCTTCCAGCATACGAGCCCCATTTTCAGAGCGCGTTGCACGGCTTAAGATCTCTTCGATCAAGCTATCTTCAATCACCACGTCAGCGGCATAACGCTGTTTAAAGAGCTGCTCAAGGCGGGTTAACTTGCCACGCACAATCTGCTCTAGCACTTCTTTGCTGAGCGGTAGATACGGAATAATCTCCATACGAGCCAGTAAGGCGGGTTTGAAGAAAGCCGCAAGTTCTGGGTAAAGCTGCTCATCAAGCAACTGAGGCTGCTGCGCGTAATCGACTATGGTTTGGTAACCTAAATTCGAGGTGAGGAAGAAGACGATGTTTTGGCAGTCGATCACTCGACCTTCACCATCGGCCAGCTCACCTTTATCAAAGGCTTGGTAGAAAATATTGAGCACTTCTGGGTGCGCTTTTTCAACTTCGTCTAACAGCACCACAGAGTACGGCATTTTACGAATCGCTTCGGTAAGAATGCCACCCTCACCATAACCAACATAACCCGGAGGCGAACCAATCAGGCGTGAAACGGTATGCTTTTCTTGATATTCCGACATGTTGATAGTGGTTAAAAATTGTTTACCACCATAAAGTTGTTGCGCCAGTTGGACTACCGTTTCGGTTTTACCAACGCCACTTGGACCCACGAGTAGGAAGGAACCTTTTGGACGCCCCGGACGGCGCAAATCCGCGCGCGCCGTTAATAAGTTACGGTGAACACGCTCAATCGCAGTATCTTGCCCTTTGATTGCCTCACCTAAAATAGCCGTTAGGTGGGTGATTTTATGCAGCTCATCGCTGTTCATTTGGTCAACGGGCACGCCCGTCCAGTCCGCAATCACTTCCGCTATTTGCTGAGCATCGACTTGTGGATGCATGAGGCGATCATTATGAGGGATCTCTTCTAAAGCTCGATATTGCTCCTGCAATTGAACAAGTAACGCATCGCGCTCAACTTGGGTCTGCTCACCATGATCCTCAGCGCCATCTAAGAGCTGATCGCGTAGGGTAATAATGCGCTCAATGATCGCTTTTTGCTCTTGCCAGCTTTGAGTCAAGGTCGCTTTTTCAGCTTCATCGGCCACTTCTTGGCTACATAGCTCATCCAAGCGATGCGAATCAACCACTTGACCTAAATATTGAGCACGCTCAAGCATATCAATTTCAAGTTGACGTTGATGGCAAGCGGTCTCTAGTTGCGCTAAGCGCTTCGGCGGTGTGGTGATATTAATTGCAATACGCGCGCAAGCAGTATCCAACACATCAATCGCTTTATCCGGCAGTTGTCTACCTGAAATGTAACGCGCTGAAAGCTCGGCGGCGGCTTTCAATGCATCATCAGTAATCAATACGTTATGGGCTTTTTCGTAAACACGATTCAAGCCACGCAGAATATCTACTGCTTGGCTGATGCTCGGCTCTTCTAATTTCACTAACTGGAAACGACGAGTCAGCGCAGGATCTTTTTCAAAATACTTTTTGTACTCTTTCCATGTGGTGGCTGCGACAGTACTGAGCTCGCCTCGCGCAAGAGCTGGCTTGAGCAAGTTGGCCGCATCACTACCACCCTCTTGGTTGCCAGAACCAATTAAAGTGTGCGCTTCATCGATAAACAAAATGATCGGTTTAGGCGAGGTTTTGATCGCGTCAATCACGCCTTTAAGACGTTTTTCAAATTCACCTTTGACCGAAGCACCCGCTTGCAACAAGCCGAGATCGAGTGAGCACAACTCTACATTTTGCAGCTGTGTCGGCACATTGCCCGCAACGACGCGCAATGCAAGTCCTTCAATCATAGCGCTTTTACCGACACCAGCATCTCCCACAACGATAGGGTTGTTTTTACGACGACGACACAAAATGTCGATCATCAAGTTGAGTTCGTTTTCACGACACAATACTGGGTCAAGTTCGCCGTTACGCGCTTGCGCCGTGACATTGGTGCAGTATTTATGCAGTGGCGAAGATGACGCTGCATCCAGCGCGGCAGGAGCTTGAGAACCCGCTTTGCTTTTTTCAACCGCCGACTCGGAAGAGTCTTGCAACAGCGTATCAAACCCTTTGTTTAGGCTCTCTTTGTTGATGTGTTCAAAAAGACGGATTAGTTTAAGTGGTAGGTAACGATCAGCGCGCATCAACGCGGCTAAAAACACCACACCTGAACGAAGCTGATTCTGATTCAGCTCAGTGGTAGAAAGCAACCAAGCTTCCTGCAATAGCTCAACCAACAGTGGCGAGAATGCTGGATAGGTATCTAACACTTGCTCACGAGCGTAACTTGCACTGATGGCTTGTTTTACGGTTTCCACATCTAAGTTAGCGTGCTTAGCTATCACACGCACATCCGAAAGTGGGTTCTCTAACAGCACATGCAGGAAATGCTCATAGGTCACTTCTGGGTGCTGACGTTCAATACATAATGAAGCGGCTTGCTCTAGGGCTAGCTTACTCTGTTCATTGAGTTTTGAAATTAATGTGGGTAATTCAATACGGATCACTACAATCACCTAGCCTTTTATAATTAGAGTATTTGGTTCAATTGGTTTAATACGTCTGCCGATTGGCTGTGCAGTAAATAGGAATAGCCTAAAAACACACCGACCCAAATAATGACAAAACCAAGCAGTACTGACCAAACCGGTAACTGCCTGCTTAACTTATATTTTGATTTCACCACATGGTCCGTGGCGGAGGTCAGTTCTTTCGGCTCGTTTTCATCCAACGAACTGACGGTGTCATGTAAACGACTGATCACCTTTTCACGCTCGTTGTGGCCGCTTTCCATCACACGGTATTTACCTTCAAAACCTAACACTAGGCATTGATAGATAAACTCTAGCAACGCGCGATAACGTTTAGGTTCACCTTCCAAGCGACTTAAGATGGTAAACACTTTTTCGCCGCCCCAAGTCTCACTGTGGAAACGAGACAGCATAGAATGTTCAGCCCACACACTGGATGCACCCCACTCGGTTCCCATGACGGCTTCATCCAAAAACGCACACAGAATGTAGCGATAAGCCATCAAAATCGCATGCTCAAACCCTTGCTCGGCAAGCTCGATTTCAATCGCTTTAATCTCTTCTACCGTCTGTTTGTAGATCTGCTCAATGTTGTCGCACTCTGACAGGCTGCGTACCCGCAGCGACAAACCAAACAGAGGGGTAGCTGCATCAATCAAAACATTAGGGTTATCACCACGCAGTTGAAACCAGTAATCTTGGTCGTGGTTGATCTGCTCGACGCTGTCAAAAAGCAGACCGCTGTATTGGGTGTTTTTTTTATCAATGGCCATCATCAGCTCCTAATCGCCCAGAATTGCAGGTCAAGATCTTCAAACGCACCCGCGACATGGAAAGCAAAACCACTTGAGCGACCTAACATCGACCATGCTGAGCTGGTTTTATCCAATTGGTAATAGGTATAACCGGCGTGGTAAGGCAACTGCCTTGGTGCCACTGGTAACGGTGTAATTGGAATGCCCGGTAATTGCAGTGAAATGAGCTCGCGGATTTTCTCCACTGACGATACTTTGGTCTGCTGAGTAAAGAGACGACGCAGTTCATCTAATGGCATGCGTGCTTTCACCGCGATGATGAATTCTGCGCTTTCAACCAGTTGAGGGTCGTGGATTGGGGCAACCATCAGGCCGTACTTACGTTTATCCAACTGAATCGAGACCGCTCTAGGCTCAAGTACGATACTTAGGCTCTGTCTTAAGTTGCGGATCAGCGGCCCAAAAGAGTGGGTCGGCATTTCATGGTTGTAGCTCGGGATGCTCGGTGGTAAACGACTTTCATCGGTAAATGTAGCCAATTCTCCACATACGCATGACAGGCACTCAAATAAACGTTCCGGGTGCAAACTGCGTAGCTCTGCCAAGTGTTGCATCTGGGGTTGTAAGCGATTCAGGGCTTGCAACAACATAAAATCAGACACATCCGCGACCCCGCCTTGAGAGGGAGAACTGATACGCTGAGCAATGTTTTTGGCACGTTCGCGCATTAACCCAGAGATTTCGTTAATAAAACGGTGCAAAGCCGCATTGCTCGCAACATTAAGATGGCACGGAATAAAGTCCGGATCGAGTACGACACTGCCATCAGGACGTTTTTCTAAAATACGAGCGATCGCGATTGAGGCGTAAGAGCTTCTGTCTTCTTTTTCAAGCATCAACTGCACACGAACAGGTGAGACATCTAGCGTCGTGGTGTCACCGCGCACGGTATGTACATCACGCACTTCTAGACGATTGCTTAAATAACGCCCGGTTCCACGCTCTTCAGGCCAGTTAATCTCCATTAACGATTCACTGCGAAGTGGCACCGCTAAATAGACCAACTGGTTTGCAAGCGAAGCATCGGCAATCTCGAGCGCATCGGGCAACACATCTTCCTGAGGAATACGGAAAACGGTTCCATCAGGCATAATGCCGACCGCACGTTCGATCGCGATACGACCAAAAGAGAGATATTCAGGGTTAAGTGATAACTCTGATACTCCGTAAAGATAGCCACTGACTGATGAGATGCGTTCATCAATATGATATTCAAAATAGCGTTGCTGCTGCTGGAAATGCTGCGGTTTAATGAATAGACCTTCATTCCAAATGACACGATTACGCGCAAACATCTTGTTATTCCACCCTTTCCAGTTTTACATCGTAGTCTTTGAAATACATCAAAAGATGATATTCCCTACCTTTGTTAAGCACTTTGACGGCCTTTTTCCATTCACTCAGCTCAGGTTCAGCAAAATGCGCCATGACCCCAATGTAGTTCGTGCCTTCATCAATCTCGAACGCGTTCACAAACTTAAACTGGCCTGGTGTCATTACATAATCGTAATTGGCGATAAAATTGCTGCGTAACGCTTTTTTGTAGTCTGCTTTTACTTGGTCATAATCGGCAGACATAAACATCGAATCATCTTTGAGCTCAAACACTTGAACCTCTATCGGCGACGCTTCACCCCAAATATTAGGGTTAGTACCTTCATCACTAACGAGACTGAACGTTACCTTGGTCGGCTGTGTGGCTGGCTCATACTTTTCTGATGAGCTACACGCGGTTAATACCGTCAGTAGCATCAGCAGGACAAAAGACCGCTTGTTCACCGTTATAGCTCCAGCTGTTTTTCACGAATTTTCTTGTCGTAAGACTGCTCGAAAATTTCCCAAAACAGTTTCTCAAATCCTTTTTGGCGATTAGAAGTGAGCTCTTGGTAGTAGTGGCAATACATCTCCCACGCCCAAGCATCTGAAGAGTGGTTCTGTGCATCACTATTGCGCTTGTAGTGTTGGAAACGGCGCAGTAGCACTTGAGGAGAAAAGGCATTAAGAATCTGATTTAGGGCTTCACTAGTGGCGTGCTGCATTGCTTCGTTATGGTCGCGCACATTTTTTAGGCTTTCGGCAATCGCCGCTGGGGCAGACAAGTGCACCACACTTTTATCAACATCATACAGGGTACGAATGGTTTCTTCGTATGATAGCCCCAAGCGAAGTGGGTTATCTTCAATCGGTTGCAAGTTACGATTCATCATACCAAAACGACCTTCACTCACTTGCTGGTGAAGCTCAAGCAAACCTTGCACACACGCTTGCAACGATTGCCCAAGCTCTTCTGAAAGCATGTGCATTTTCGCCATATCGTGGCTATTGCCAACGTCAACACCTAGCCCGGTGAGCATGGGGCCGGTCAATAAGTGTGATGCATTGTTTGACGAGCTGTTGTGTTGCTCGGAGTGAGGGTGGTAGCTTCTCGCCACTTCTTCCTCAAGTAGATCTAATACTTTATCGTCCATCGCTAAGCCCTCAGGTACGTTGTAAATGCTGTTATTAATGTTCAAATGAGTCGGTGGTTGCGCAGTCTCATGGTGCTCAACAGCCGGAATAGGTGGTAAATCGGTGGAGGTTTTGCCAAAACCGAGAATTTTCTTTAATCGAATCGATGACGTCATCTCATACTCGCTGTCAGCTTGAGGCGTAAACTGCAGTTGCGACTGCTGGCTATCGTATTCTGGCACTAATGAATGTTGTGCTTGTGCGAGTGGTTTTTCCGTCTCTTCAAGCAACGACTCTTCTTGTTTAATGCCTTGCAATAAATCATCTAAAGCGGCGATAGGGTCCATTGAACTCGGCTCTGGTTCATCCTCGTCGCGGCTGATATCATCCAATGGACCATCTTTGAGTAGATCGAGCCCCTCTTTAGCAAACAGCTGATCCAAAGAGCCATTAATCAGAGAATCGTCTTCACCCACTTGACCAAAAATGACACGAATTTGGTAAGGTCCAATGGCCACTTCATCTTTATGCTCCAACTTAGCCGAGGCACCTTGCCCTAACGGCTTATGGGAACCATTAACATAGGTATTACCAACCAGATCTTGAATGCAAAACGCACCATCAATCACACGGATGGCACAGTGATGATTTTGAATTTTCCCTTTACCGTCACGAAGCTGCCAATGCGCATCACTTGCAGAGCCAATCACACCGCCTTGCACATTAAACATCGCTTGTGCGGATAATCCTGATTCCAGTAGTTGCACATTCGTCACTACCATTGAAAGCGTTTGCTTCTTCTGCATATCGCTATTGCCTTACTTGTATAAGCACGCTTTTGTCCGCCAAATCGCGCCCTAAAAATGATGACCAACCCAAAGCCACACCACTGTCATGACATAAACTCATCACCGGAGCCTCGCTCTCGTGCATGGTCAGCTCAAGGTCATAAGCCATCTGCTCTCGTAAAATAAACTCCACCAACTTACACAGCGGTTGATGTTCTTTGCCTGATGGCAAAAAATCGGCAAATCGTTCTCGAGTTAAGTTTTTGATACAGATAACAAACTTACCGTTACAGTCCATAACTGACTCCCCCAACATGCTGTTGATCCCAAGCTCACCATTCTGCTTACCTAAGCAAAACTGCTGATAAGGCTCTATCCGGACTTTGCGTCGAACCCACTGGCGAATACTGACTTCTTGCAGATCAAAACAGTGCGCGATGATGCCAGACACCACTTGCGGTGAACGACTTCGGCCAGCCAAAGTGCCCGCATAAGCCAGCATCTTGCACCAATTTATCGGTGTTTCGCCGCGCAAGTCCGCATCACCCAAACCGACTAAAGCAAACAGCTGTGATGAAAATTGATCCTGCGCACCCGCTTGAAAACGGACGTAATAGCGATACTTTCGCCATACGCGATACACAAGGTTAATCAACCGGTTATTGAAAAAATCTAAAAAGGGCCGCTTGAAACCACCGGGATCTTCTTCGACCAATTGCTGCAAAATAAAACCAGGCAACGGTGACTGTGCCCCAGTTAATCCAAAAAAATTGGTTTGTAAGATCAGGCGCTCATCCGCGAACTCACGTAAATCCGTTACGTCTGCTGGTGCAAAGCCTAAACTTGGGTTGGCACTGAATACCAACTGGCATGTCCGCTCCCAATCTTCTGATTCAGGATTAAACGCATTAAGTTTTTGCAGCAGTTCCACCAACTGGTAGAAGTTGTACGTTCGTACATCGCTTGGTAAACCCAGTAGAGGCTCCGGCACAGCCGCCGCAGCCATCTCTAGATCAATGGCTGCATTCCTGTCTGTGTTCCCCATGTGTACTTCTCTTGATTGGACGAGTTAATAACGATCAGCTCATGAAACGAATTGATGCTGGCATATAGGGCAAAAAAGTGGCTAAGCACTGTGCCAAAGAGGTAAAGCTCCCCTTCTGAACCAAAACAGTTTTGATCAATATGAATCGTCGATTGCAGCCCTCGCACTGGCAAACCGCGCAATATTTTATCCACGGGTTGCGACTCAATTTTTTGGATCCCTTCAAGACGCAAACGCGCAACACGCTCCGCTTGGCGATCCACCAAGGCTCTGAAATCGTAAGCTCGCAACACACTGCTTAAGGCATCTTTGGACAGCAGCGATAAATAATTCAGCGATAAGTTAGAAATCAATACCCACAATAGACTGCCATCCAGTACTGGGCGCAGAGATTGTGAAGGCACGGTAATATTGCTGAAAGTGGCAAAGGGGGGCGAGCTGTCTGTCGGCTCACAAATGTCACCGACACCGAGTTCGAGCGGTAATAAGCGATTGGTGCAGGTGAGTTTGAGCGAGATGGCTTCATCGACATGCATGGATTGCGTTTCATCTCCGCGAATGAAAGAGATGAAATTATCAAATCCATCGCCACGGATACTGTCTCTCACTCGTGTGCGGTAGTAGAGCGCTTCACGATTTCGAACCCGCTCCACTTCATGCTGAAAACTTTCAAATGCTGAATAGACACGTTTTTCACCCCGAATTCGTTGGCTGGCTTGAGTTTTGTCTTGCCAACCGAACACGCCGTCAACGCTGAACACTTCATAGTGAGAAGGGTAACGACTAGAGGGAATAATGCGATACTCTGAACGCTTGCCCGTTAAATCGATAGGATCGGCATCATGTTCAAACAAATTAATGACAGGGGTGCAGTACAACTGGAAATTATCCTGACGCACTCGAACGTCCGCTGGCAGGGTTTTCGAAAAACTGATTTTCAGTTTGAACGCACCATGCACTGATTTCGGCACTACGCTAGCCAGACGGGTAATGTCAACAAAATGAAATGCTTCAGGAAACGACAAGTATTCCTGCAAAACGCGATAACCTTCATACACATTGGAAGGATAGGGCAAAAGCGATTGCTCGCTATCAAATCCGACCGTTTGGAAGCTATTGCGCGGCAGCGTAAATTCTACCCCCGCGACTTCAACAGAAATCTTATCGAGGTAGTGGTTGAGCCATAAATAGAGCATTTGTGAGCTGTATTTATCACCACCTAAGTAAAAGCGCAGATCATCAAGATGCGCATCACCGACGCTTATCTCACCCAACATATTAAGCGACACTTCGATGATGGTCGCTTCTCTAGTATGTTGCGCAGTGACGTCAGTACATTTCAGTGGGTAAATCTGCACGTCACGACAGGTTCTAAAGTGGCATTTGGTGCCGAAAACAGGCTTGCTATCGAGCTGAGTGCCACGAGCGATTTGCTGCTTATCACTGACACTTTTATCCGGTGTGAACGAGACAATACTCATGCTTGGCACAGGACGTAAGTAGTTTGGCCATAGCATGTTGATGATGGAGTGCGTTAGCTCAGGAAATTCATCTTCAACTTTTTCGCGCAAGCGAGCGGTGAGAAAGGCGAAGCCTTCCAATAAACGTTCGACATCAGGATCCGTCGTTTTACCGTGTAAAAAGCGAGAGAGTTGAGGATGAATTTCAGTGAAATGCTTTCCTTGTTCTTTAAGGAAAGCAAGCTCTTCTCTGAAGTACTTATCTTGAGCCATAATTTTCTAATACACTCGGTACTTTCGGTTTTGATCCAGTAGCAGGTTGAACTGCACTTTCTCATGTAACGCATCACTGTTTATTTCGGCCACAATATGGAAGCGCAGCATCAAAGGGCTAAACACGTCCGACTCGGATCGAATCACAATATTTCGTAAACGGGGCTCATACACATCTAAGCAGCTTTGTATCGCAAGCTTAATCCGCAGCGATAAGTCTAAGGTTTCTAACGTTGCATCGTTAAAATCCACTAAACCTAACGTTGGAGCACTTTGTGCCTCACCCATGCGAGTATTCAAAATATTGGAAACATTGCGTTTGATTGATTGGAGCACATCCCACGCATTTGGCCCTTGGGTCAAAGACATAGGCTTGGTGCCAGCTTCTAAACGTTCAAAGAAGCCGACACCAAATGCACTCTCTTCAGGTGCAATATAAGTCATGGTTATGCTTGATCTAATCGACCAACCAATGACAATTCAAAGTTCGCGCCCATGTACTTAAAGTGAGGACGAACAGAGAGAGAGACCTGATACCAACCTGGTTCACCTTCAACATCCATGACTTCGATTTTTGCAGCACGAAGAGGACGACGGCTACGTACGTCTGCTGGTGGATTTTCTTGGTCAGCCACGTACTGTTTGATCCAGCCATTAAGCTCACGTTCAAGATCTTGACGCTCTTTCCAAGCACCAATTTGCTCACGCTGTAGCACTTTGACGTAGTGTGCAAGGCGATTGATGATCATCATATATGGCAGTTGCGTACCCAACTTGTAGTTGGTTTCCGCTTCTTTGCCTTCTTTGGTATTAGGGAATATTTTTGGCTTTTGGATCGAGTTTGCAGAGAAGAATGCGGCGTTATCACTGCCTTTACGCATGGTTAAAGCAATGAAACCTTCTTCTGCTAATTCAAACTCTTTACGGTCAGTCACCAACACTTCAGTTGGGATCTTACTTTGCAGTGCACCCATCGATTCAAACACGTGTACTGGCAGATCTTCAACCGCACCGCCACTTTGTGGGCCAATGATGTTTGGACACCAACGGTACTTGGCAAAGCTATCGGTTAAACGAGTAGCGAAAGCAAACGCGGTGTTACCCCATAGATAGTGTTCGTGTGAAGCGCTGACACTTTCCACATAATTAAATGATTTAATTGGGTTTTCTGTTGGATCATAAGGTACGCGCAATAAGAAACGAGGCGCAGTCAAGCCAAGGTAACGCGCATCTTCTGATTCACGTAGAGAACGCCATTTAGTGTATTTAGGGCTTTCAAATGTTGACTTAAGATCCTTGATATTTGGTAGCTCTTCAAAAGAATCGATACCAAAAAACTCAGGGCCGACACTAGAAATGAATGGAGCATGAGCCATCGCACCAAGTGCACCCATGTATTGCAGTAGCTTCATGTCAGGGGTTGATGGCGTGAAAGCAAAGTTACCGATGATAGCGCCAGTCGGCTCACCACCAAATTGGCCATAACCAGAAGAATAAACGTGCTTATAAAGACCGGATTGCGTCGTTTCTGGTGCAAATTCAAAGTCTTCAAGCAACTCGCCTTTCGTTACATGCAACAAATCGACTTTGTTGTTTTCACGAAAATCGGTACGGTCAATAAACAGTTTCAAACCACGCCATGACGATTCCATCTGCTGGAAACGCTCTTCGTGCAAAATCTCATCCATTTGAGCACTGATTTTCTTATCAAGCTCAACCAGCATTTGATCAACGAGTGATTTGTTAACCGGCTCTTCCGTTTGATTCGAACCGATGAGATTCTCAATAAACGCAGCAACCCCTTTCTTCGCAACATCATACCCTTCTTCAGTCGGTGCAATGCGCGTTTGTGCCATGATTTCATCAAGTAAACTGCCTTGGGTGGCACTTTGTCTCTCTAAGACGGCTTCAGTAGTAGACATCAATTTCGTTCCTAAATTTGATTAAATAAAAAGTTGGGTTGATCAAGCCTTATGCTTGGGGCTCTTCTTCTTTGCCGCTCACTAGGCTTAGCTCAGATAGAAGTTTTTCACGCGATTCTTCCGAATTTAGTAGCTCTTGTAGACGCTCTCTAAACGCGGGAATATTGCCCAAAGGACCTTTTAAGGCCACAAGAGCTTGGCGTAGCTCAACCAATTTATTTAATTCTGGAACTTGTGCTGCCACTGAATCCGGTTCGAAGTCAGCAAGAGATTTGAAACTAAGCTCAACAGGAAGCTCAGCATTTTCATCGCCACTCAGTTTATTGCGCACTGTAGTGGTCAGTTTCAAATCGCTTTCACGCATAACCGCTTCAAAGTTGTTCTTGTCCACTGAAACGGTTTGTCTCTCTTCAAGTGGGGTCTCTTCGGTATGGCCTTTAAAATCACCCACCACCAGAGTTTTTAGCGGTAACTCAACTTCAGCCTGTGCATCTCCCGTTGCTGGAATATACTTAATATTAATCCGCTCTTTAGGAGCTACACTTCCTTCTTTAGACATATTACGTCTCCAATACCTATGCCAATCATTGTCAAAATTACGGACAAGAGC